>CAYGHU010000011.1:15183-21542 GCA_964349785.1 uncultured Dehalococcoidaceae bacterium
CGATGGCTGCTCGACCGTGTGATTGCGGCTGCGACTGCCCGTGCGACATCGACTGTTGCTAACGGCGGCACGGCGGCCAGGGCGGACAGCTGCCGCCCTGGCCCTCATGTCCGGCTTCAGCCGTTGAGCACACCACACCTCACGAGGTGCGCGCCCAGCACCCGGTTGAACTCGGCCGGAGCCTCGAAGTTCGACAGGTGTCCAGCGCCCTCGATCATCTCCAGTTGCGCTCCGGGGATCTGCGACGCCATCGGCGTCGTGGCGGCGGCCGGGATGAGCGTGTCGCCGCTCGAGGTGATGACGAGGGTCGGCACGCCGATCCCGCTCAAGTCGTCCGTGTAGTCCGGCCGCTCGCCCATGCCCAGTGCCGCGGCCGCAATCGCCTCGGGCCGCTGCTTGCGGATGATGTCCTTGACCTGGCCCCACAGCTCCTCGGACGCTTCGGCGGAGAGCAGCGGCGGCGGGCTGTCGACCAGGAACTGCGAGCCTTCCGCACGCAGCCGCGCGGCCAGCGCCTTGCGTCCCTCCTTGCCCGCCTCGTTGTCCGCCCCGGAGCGCGTGTTCGCCAGCACCAGCCCGGCCACGCGGTTGGGATAGTTGCGGACGAACGCGAGCGCCGCGTACCCGCCCATCGAGAGGCCGCAGACCACGGCACGCTCGATACCCGCGGCGTCGAGCGCCTTCAGGCCCGCCTCGGCGGCGGCGTCCATCGACATCACCTCGGGCGCCTCACTGGAAGCGCCGAGCCCAGGGAAGTCCACGGCCGCCACCGGCAAGCGGTCCCCAAACGCGGACACCTGCGGCGCCCACATAGAGGAGTCCAGGGGGAAAGCGTGCAGCAATAACAGTCCGTCAGCCATGCGGGTAAGCTCCTTCTCCGGGCTGGTGCCCGTAACCGTGATGCGATGTGGATGCGATGGCCTCGCGAGGTCGTGCCTCGTATCCGGGGCCTGCGCTCGACGATGCCCCCCGTGAGCGAATCGCGCAACTCGTCTCTCGGGTATCGTAAGGTACGGCGCATCAGAGCTGGCGAGGACACGGTTGGCACTGGACCCACAACTGGCCGTCCGCAACCTCGTGCGAGCCGATCGCTCCGTGCGGTCCATCCTCGTGGCGGTGTTCGCCCTCGATGTCCTGACGACGCTGATCGTCACGGGCTACGGCAATAGCTACCTGTTGAAGACGCTCGACGCTCCACCGTCGTACCCGGCGTTTGCGCTCGGCGTGTACGGCTTCGTGAAGCTCGTCACCGCCCCCATGGGCGGACGACTGACGGATCGAGCACGGCCCGCCATCTCGGTCGCGCTCGCGGGCGCGCTGCAGGCGGGCGGCATCGGGATCATGCTCGTCGTCGGGACGGCCAAGGGCTTCATCGTCGGCGCGGGCGTGCTCTCGGCCGGGACCACGCTGATGTGGCTGCTGGTGTTCCGCGCACTGGCCGTCTCCGTGGCGCCGGCGGGACGAGGTTCAGCCACGGCCTACCTCGGATTGACGTCGGTGTCGGCTGTCGGCCTCGGTTTCGCTGCCGCGGCGCTGCTTGCCGAAGCGGGTTCAGCGGTCGTGTTCGTCACCGGCATCGTGTTCGGGTGTGGGTCAGCGGTCCTGTTGTGGCGTGTGTCTGTGGGGGCCGCGGACCTCCGAGCGCGTCGTGAAGTCGCGGCGTCGGCTCGGGAGGCCTCCGTGCCTCGAAGGGTTGAGGCAATCGCGGGGGGCGTGGCATTCACACATTCCCTGGCCGTGAGCGCCACGTTCGTGGCGTTCAGCCCGTTCGCGCTGGATCTGCTCGACCTGACGCTGCTGAAGCTGGGCGCGTTGCTGGCGCCGGCCGCGATTGCCGGCGGTCTCACGATGCTGGCTGCGGGCCGGCGTTCGCTTGAGGGTCAGCGCTTGCGAGAAGCGGCGCCCCTGTACGCATTGGGCGCGGTCGCGCTGCTGCTGACAGCGTTCACCTCGCACTGGGGGTGGTTCGGCCTCGGCATGACGGCGCTCGGCGTCGCGATCGGCGGGACGACGCCCCTGCTCACCTCGATCCGCATCGACCTGTCGACGGCAACCGCGGCGCCGGGTCAGTTGCTCGGGGGGCTTATATTCGCGGAGGGGCTGGGGAGCGTCGCCGGGCCTGTCGTGGTCGGCCTCGTGATCTCCGCCGGCGACATCCGCGCGGGGGCGCTTGTGGCCGGCATCGCCTTTGCTGTCCTGGCGCTACTGTCCGGCGTGGCCGCACGCACCGTGCGGCTGTAGCTCACGCCGTCACCTCGTCAGGACGAGGAGCGCGCCGCCCACGACGCTCAGCAACACCGCGAGCAGGACGAGGCGCTGCGCGAGCGCCCAGCCGCCGCGATTGGGCGGATCCCAGCCCGAATACCCGGCTTCCTCGGTCAAGTCCGGGTCGAGGTCGCCCTCGGTCGACGTCGTCCACTCGTCGTCCTGCACGGAAATAGCCTACGTGACGGCGGAGGGCGAGTCACGCGGTATGCTGCCGGAGATGGCAACGCCTGACCCCTCGTTCCCACCGCGTCCGGACGGCGGCGCTGGTTTGCCTGCCGCACTCCTCGACGAGATAGAAGGGCTCGCGGTAGAGCTTGCGCACCTGGCGGGGGCGGAGATTGCGAGCACACTCGAACGCGAGATCGCCGTCGAGTATAAGGACCAGGCGCGAGGCAAGGATGGGCCGGCTAACCCGGTGTCCGAGGTCGACCACGCCGTCGAGGCCCTCGTGCGCGCGCGCATCGGGGAGCGGTTTCCCGCGCACGGGATCATCGGGGAGGAGGTCGAGCTCCATCCCGACCCGTCGCACGAGTTTGTCTGGGTGATCGACCCGGTGGACGGCACGACAAACTTCGTCAACGGTTTCCCCCTTTTCGCCGCCTCGGTCGGCGTCCTGCATCGTGGCCAGCCCGTCGTGGGGGCCATCTGGTGCTCGACGGGCCATGAGCTGCGGCCGGGCGTCTATCACTCGCAAGTCAGCGGCCCGCTCCGGTTCGAGGGCCGCGAGGTGCCATTGGGCCGGCCGAGCGTGGGCGTCAGGCGGCGGCTCACGGCAGGGCCGGGAGGCAGCGCCCGCCGTGGGTCCCAGTGGGAGACGCGCGTCACCGGATCCGCCGCTATCGAATGCGCCTTCGTCGCGGCCGGCATCTTCGCCTCCACAGTGTTCTGGGGACTCGCCATCTGGGATGTCGCGGGCGGCGTCGTCCTCGTGCGTTCGGCGGGGCTCGAAGTGTGGACGAGGGACCGCAACGGCTGGAAGCCGTTCGAGCGTTTCGAGCCTCCGGCGAAGGTCCGTGAGCCACGTGGATCGACGTTGCGGGACTGGCGGCAGCCGCTGCTGATCGGCACAAAGGAGGCCACAGCCGCTGTCCGGGAGGGCGCCCGAGGTCCCGGCTGGCGTTGGCGAGTGCGCCAGGCCTACCGCCTGTTGACCGGTCGCTGACCGCCCCCCATCAGAGCAGCGGCCATGGCACGCAGCGCCAGGGGTACATCTCCGGCAGCACCGGATGGCTGAGCAACGCCTCGCAGCGCCGCCCCATGGCATCGATCTCCGCCTCTTCCAGCCAGTGCCGAAGGACGCGCGCGGGCTCCTCGCGCTGGGCCAGGCAAAAGCGCATGCGTTCGAGGTCCATCAGGATGGCCGCGGGCAGCTCGATGCCGGCGAAGTCCCAGATCACCGTGCGCAGCTTGTCGGCACGATGAAAGCAGAGCGCGTTGTCGATCCCCCAGAGATGTCCCAGCGGGTCCAACAGCACATGCCTGCCCTTGCGGTCGGCGTTGTTGACCACGAGGTCGAACACCGCGAGACGCACCAATTGCTCGTGGTACTCGGCCTGCTGGCGGAGCGCGAAGTAGTGCCGTGCCGGGTCGTGCTCGATGAAGAGCTGCATCGAGCCGATGCCGTGCGGCCCCTCCCGCTCGACCGTGGGCGGGACGAGGTCCCAGCCGAAGAGATTCGAGCACTCGTACGCCGCGACCTCGCGCCGGTGCAGCGTGCCGTAGGGGAAGTCGTGAAGTGGCTGCTCGCCGGCGACCGGCTTGTAGATGCCCAGTCCCTCGCCATGCTCCGGATGTGTGAGCCGCGCCAGGAAGACGTAGTTCGAGGAGTCATAAATCGCCTGGAGGTCGCGCACCTCGGAGTCACGCAGCGCATCCAGTACGTACGTGTCGTCCGGTGTCCATGCATTGGCCAGTTCAGGCATGCGTCCGCCTCGCGCATCGATTGTATCGAGGCCCGATCCTACAAGGCGTCAGCCCGGGGTCGTCACCACCTCGCGGGCTGTGATGCCAAGCCCGACGCGCATCGCGCAGCAATGCATCATCATCGTCGCCAGTGCGGGCAGCGCTGCGTCGAGCGTCGCCTGCACAAGCGCGAGGTCGTCCTCGGAGAGGCCCTGCGCCGCGAGCGCCGCGCGGCTCGCCTCGATCGGCTGCGCCAGGAAGCGCGACGAGGAGCGAGCGTAGTAATACAGCCCGCGGCCGCGCCGGCGAAAGGGCGGGTACGCCCCCAGATGCTGCAGCTCCTCCCACACCGGATCGAGGTAACGCGGCCACCTCGCCACGGCGCGGTATAGCTCTGGCGCCGCTTCGAGTTGCAGCGTCTCCGCGACCTCTGGTAGCACGCCCGCATCCGGGCTCGCCAGCTCGACCGCCGTCGCCAGATGCCGCCCCTCCCGCTCCGAGGTGACCCGCGGCTCGCTGCGCCCCTGCCCGCCGACGCGCGGCTGCTCCCACGCCTCGGCGAGCGCGGCGCAGAGTAGCAGCTCCTGCGGCTGCACCCAGTGAAAGATGTCGAGGACCGCCTCCACGGCGCGCAACTCCTCCTCACGCAGGCCGCCTTCGAGCAGCGACGCGCGGCCGAGCACCGGCTCGTACACCTCCTCGGCGGCTTCGAGGGCCATGTCCGCCATATACAGCGCACTGCCGAGGAAGCCCGCCGTCTCCACCGACGGCGCGAGTTGCGGCCAGACGATGTCGAGATATCGCCCGGCCCCGGCGAGCCTCGACAGGACATCGGGGACGAAGGGCGAGCGGAGGGCGGCGGCCGCCTCCCGCGCGATGGTTGGACTATCCATGGAGCGAGCATACCTCGATGCCCGCGAGGCGCTCATCGTCGCTTTCCGCCGCAAGGCGAGATGTGTTATGACATCCCCGCTCTAACGTCGGCTGCGGCTTGCGCCTGGTCACAGCACCCGAGAGAGGAAGCGCTCCCCAGTGCGCTGCTTCATCGTGGCACGGGCGCTGCCGGTCCTCGTCCTGACGGCGCTCACCCTCACGGCCCCCCTGCCCCTCGCCGTCCGAGGCCAGACCGCCGACCTGCTCGCCGGTGCCGTGGACGGCGGGTTCGAGGCCAGCGGCGCGGGCTGGATCGCCAACCCCGACACGCAACTCGTCATCGACGAGGCGGGGCCGCGACACAGCGGCGCCCGCGCGGCGCGCATCGAGGCGGCCACGTCAGGAAACATCGGCATTAACACGCAGTACTGGCTCGTGCCCACCGTCGCGCAGGTCGAGCACACGCTCCGCGTGTGGGTGTACGACGACGCCCCGGCCACCTCGAACGTCGAGGTGGAGCTCGCCTTCATCACTTCGGACGGGCAGCTACGCAACAGGCTCATCGTCCCGCTGAGCGGCGACGTCGCGGCGTACCGCCTGGTGACGGTGGTCGCCTCGGGCCTCGAGCGCACGGCATACGCCCGTGTCACCGTCCGCGCGCAGGCGAGTGCCGCCGGCGCGAAGCTGTACGTCGACGATGTGAGCCTCGATCGCGCGCCCCTCCCCCCGCCGACTCCTACCCCGTCGTCCACCGTCGCCCCCACGCCGTCGCCGACCGCGACGCCCGAGGCGACCCCGAGCGCTACTCCTACCTCCAGCCCAACAGCCACCCCGCCCTCGACGGCATCACCGACGCCGACCGCAGCGCCCTCGCCTCGGCTGTTCGATGTGCTCACCAACGGCGGCTTCGAGGATGGGCTGTACGGTTGGGGCGACGTCGGCGCGGACATCGACGTGGTAGGCGGCATCGAGGGCAGCAGCGCCGCCAGGCTGTCCTCGCACTCCACCTCGACGAAATACCTGTATCAGACCGTGCGCATCACGCCGGGCGCATGGTACGCGGGCAGCGCGCGTCTGCGGCTCGGCCCGGGCGTCGATGCGGCCTGGATGCGCATCGCCTGGTACGCCTCTGAGGACGGCAGCGGCTCGCAGCTCGCGACGGGGGACTCCGGCGTGCTCAGCGGTGGTGACGGCACGGCGGGCGATGTCGCCGCCGGCCCGTTGCAGGCCCCCGCCGATGCGCACACTGCGCAGGTCCGCATCATGCTGCGCCCGCTCGCCTCGGACCTCGCCCAGCTCACTGTGGACGCCGTGCG
>CAYGHU010000012.1:0-4849 GCA_964349785.1 uncultured Dehalococcoidaceae bacterium
CACCGCGAGGAGCAGTTCGGGGGCGATCGGCCCCCACCGGCGGCTCAAGGCTTGCTTCGCACCAGGATCGAGGTGGCATCCCGGGGCCAGTGCCGCCAGTACGCCCCAGTGGTCGAGGAGGATCAGCGTCGCTCCGACGCGCCGCTCAGCGGCGGTACGGCCGAACTCCGCCCACAGTCGGCGCGCCGAGACTGTGGCAAGCCAGGGGCCTCCTTCCGTGATCAGTGCCGCAGTCGTCGGGTCGGGTCGCAGCCGGAGCCGGGCGGCGTAGCGTGCCCCTCGCCACAGCCTCGTCGCGTCGTCGGCGAAGGAGCGACTGTGAAGCACCCGCAGGCGGCGACCTCGGAGATCGCTGAGGCCGCTGAATGGGTCAACGATCGTGTCACGGACGGGGCTGGTGAGCCCCAGCGCGAAGGCGTTCACCGTGAAGTCCCGTCTCGCGAGGTCGTCCTCGATAGACGCACCGAGGCGTACTGAAGGCAGCGCGCCAGGATGCGCATATCGCTCGGTGCGCAATGCCGCGAAGTCCAGCGAGTGGTCGTCGTGCCGCACACGCGCGGTCCCAAAGCGAGGTTCTGTCCGCACCTCGGATGGGACCACCGTTGTGACGCCCAGGGCGAGGCTGGATGGGTCGCCCGATGTCGCCAGATCTACGTCGCGCACCGGCAGGCCCATGGCGAGGTCTCGGATCGAGCCTCCGACGGCCCATAGCTCGGTGGCCATCGCTTCCGCCACCACGATCGCCGTATCCAAGAGGAGCTGAGCTTGTAACGGTAACGCGTCTCGAAGGCGCGATACGGTAATCTGTATAGGCATACGATCGGTTATTGACACTGTCGGGTGTGCTCCGTACGATCTCACTGCTCACCCCAAGTCCAGCGGAAAGCGGTGAGCGATCAGGACTCAGACATCGTACGGTGGCGGATGGCGTGCGGTGGGAGAGGCGGACGAGTGGTTTCCGCATCCGCAGTTGCTTCAGGCGGCCATATCCCCGATCGCCAGAATCATGTGCAGCGCGCCCAGCAACGGCTTGGCATCCAGTTCTCAGACCCCGAACTGCTTCGCGTCGCCCTGACGCACCCTTCGTACGCGAACGAACACCCTGATGATGCTCATGAAACCAACGAGCGGCTGGAGTTCCTTGGGGACGCCGTGCTCGGTCTGATCGTCGCAGAGGCGCTCTACGCCGATTTTCCCGAGGTAGAGGAAGGGCGGCTCACCGAGTGGCGTGCTCAGCTCGTCTGCGGCCCCACACTGTCGCGCGTGGCGGTACGGCTTGAGCTTGGCGACATGTTGTTGCTCGGCCGGGGCGAGGAGGCTACGGGTGGCCGCGCGCGCGAGGGGAATCTGGAGCGCGTGTTCGAGGCGGTCGTGGGGGCGGTCATGCTCGACCAGGGCTTGGAGGCCGCGCGTGAGTTTGCGCATCGCGCTCTCGCAGAGGAGATCGCAGCGCTCGATGCCGATCCCGGCATGCTGAATCCGAAGGGGGCCCTACAACAGCTCGTCCAGGGGGTGCTTGGCCGGCCCCAATACGTCACGACGGCGGAAGAAGGCCCGGAGCATGCGCGCAGCTTCACGATCGAAGCGCGCATCGATGGCGAGGTCGTTGGTCGTGGAGTCGGATCGAGCAAGCAGCAAGCGGAGAAAGAGGCGGCGCGGCAAGCGCTCGCTCTTATCCGCGACCGGCTCGCCAGACAGGCGGAGTAGCGATGCATCTCCGCCGCGTTGAAGTCCACGGTTTTAAGTCGTTCGCCGACCGGCAGCGGTTCGATTTTGGTCCGGGCATGACGGCGGTCGTTGGGCCGAATGGCTCGGGCAAATCGAACGTGTCCGATGCCATCCGCTGGGCGCTGGGTGAGCAATCGAGTCGTTCGCTGCGTGCCCGGAAGACTGAGGACGTTATCTTCTCGGGCTCGGACAAGCGGCGGCAGCTGGGGATGGCCGAGGTCACGCTCGTCCTGGACAACACAGAGCAGTGGATGCCTGTCGACTTCGCTGAGGTGACGGTTACCCGCCGCGCCTATCGGTCTGGCGAGAACGAGTACCTCATCAACGGCCAGAAGGTACGCCTGATGGACGTGCAAGATCTCTTTCGCCGTGCACAGGTCGGGCAGAACTCCTACGCGATGATGTCGCAGGGGCTGGTCGATGAAGTGCTTGCCCTTCGCCCGATCGAACGACGCGACCTCATCGAGGAAGCCGCGGATGTCCATCGCCACCGCATCGAGTTGAACCGTGCCGAGCGGCGTCTGACGGAGACACGCGACAATCTTGGCCACGTGCGTCTGCTCATCCGGGAGGTCGAGCCGCGGCTTCGTCAGCTAGAGCGTCAGTCCGTCCGCGCGGAGCGCTTTAAGGTGCTGCAGGCGCAGCTGTCGGATGTGCTGCAGGTGTACTACGAGCATGAATTGCGCTCCGCACAGGAGGCGCTGACCGCTGCCCGCGCACGACATGACCAGCACGCGCAGGCCTTTCATGCCGCAAAATCTGAACTCGATACGATGGCGGGGCGAGCCGAGGCTGTGGACCGTCGTGTCATGGAGCTGCGTTCCACGCTTGAGCAGTCCCAGTCAGCCGAGCGCGCGCTCACTGAGGAAAGTCTGCGTCTTCAGCAAGCAGTGGCGCTTGCCGAGCAGCGCCTGGAGCTGCTGGCTATGCGCCGTCAAGAAGTTGAAGCAGAACTGGCGGCGGCGCCCGCTGTCCCCGAGCAAGAGGCCGACCCTGAGGCTGAGGCAGCGGCCATCGAGGCTCATGTGGTCGCCAGCCGCACGGCCCTCGATCGGGAACGGGATGCGTTGCGTTCCGCTGACGAAGCTTCACGGACTCTGCTCCGGACGCTTGCCGAAGCTGAGGCGCGCCGTATCAGGCTCGAAGCCGAGCTCCGGGATACCGAACGCCGGCTAGCCGAACACGAGGCCCGGGCGCGGCGTCGTGCGGCCGAGCGAGTGGCGGCGGCCGAACAGCGAGAGCTGGCGAAGCGACAGCTCAGCGAATACGGCCGCCGTGTCCTGGCTCTCGACCGCGAACGTATGCAGCTTACCTTCGCGGCACAGGAGGCTCGCCGGCATCGCGATGTCGCGGAGCGCCAGATCGAGGAACAGCTCCGGATTACGGTCGAAGCGAACGACGCCTTACGCCAGGCCTCGGCACGCGTCCAGCAGCTGCGCGAGCGCCTCGATATGCTGGCATCGCTCTCGGAACAGGCCTTTGACGCCAATGCGACCGCACAAGCATTACTGGCAGCCACGGAGGAGTTGACGCCTGACGGGGCGCCCGTGCTTACGGGCATCGTGGGGATCGTCAGCCGCTTATTGCGTGTGCCGGACGGTCTCGACCGGGCGATAGAAGCAGCGTTGTCCGAGCATCTCTCCGCGGTGGTGGTCGAAACGGAACAAGATGCCATAGCGGCCATCACGTACCTGCGCGAGTCTCAGGCTGGCGCTGTGACGCTATTTCCCCTCGATCGCATGCCTCATGTCTACCCATTGAACCTGTTCAATGAACGCGGGGTCATTGGTGTGGCCGCACGTCTGGTACGTGTCGAGCAGCGGTTCCGTCCGTTGGTGGATACCCTGCTTGGGCGCGTGATTGTGGTCGATAGCCTTGAAGTGGCGATGCGGATGGTACGCCGTGGCCTCGGCTCGGTCGTGACGCGGGACGGCGTTCTGTTACGGCAGGGCGGATCGATGTATGGAGGACGGACCGGAGCGGGGGCGGAGACGTTCGGTGTCATCCGCGAGATGGACACCATCCCGGCGGAGATCGAAGAGGCGCAGATCGCCGAGGAGCGGGCCCGCGCTCGCCTCGACCGGGCGCAGGACGCGGTCGAGGATCAGCGGGATGCGGTGACACTGGCTCGTAAGCTCGTCGATGAGGCTGAGGAGCGTCGTCGCCTCCAGGAGGAAGCTCGCACGAAGCTCCGGCGAGACCTCGGGGCGCTCGCCGGTCAGATGCGCCTGGCGCACGCGGCACTCCGCGCTGACGACGAAGACGGCAATGCAGTGATCGAAGCAGGAGACCGCGCCGCTTCCCTTCGCGACGCGCTGGTCGCGGTCGCCGATGAGATTGCGAAGCTTCGCGATCGTTCTGAGGCGGTTAGTGCCGAACGAGACGCATCTGCTGAGCGCGTCACTTCCGCGGCTACGGAATTGGCCGCCGCAGAGGGCGAACGTGAAGCAACCCGATCCCGTCAGGTGCAGCGCGCCGAGGAGCGCCGTCAGGCTCGTGAACGACTCGAACAGAGGCAGGCACTTATCGCTACCGTCCGTCGCGAAAGCGAGGACATCGAGCTGTCGTTGCGCGATTTTCGGGCACAAGCCGCGAATAACCGCACCGCCCTTTCAGCCGCTGAGGCGGCCGTCGGGCCAGCTCACGCGGCGCTTGCCGACGCAGCGGGCGAGCAGCGGGAACTGGGGGCGACTCGTGGCGATGCGCAGAATCGCCTGTTCACCGCGGAACGAGAGATGCTCGCCTCAGAAGCCGCGCTCCGTCAGAGCGCGCTCCATGTGCAGACGCTGCTTCAGCAGATCGCCGATGAAGGCATGGAGGTTGCGCCTGACGGCACTGTCCGTCCCGCGCCTCCTTCACCTGAAGAGCCTGTAGACAGCGAGGAATCGACCGTCGCGTTCGCGAGCACTGAGCCAGCGCTGCACGTGCCGGCGGCCGGGGGTGCAGACGTCGACCCGGAAGAGTTACGGAAGCGGATGACCGAATTGCGTGCCAGTATCCGCAGCCTGGGGCCAGTCAACATCGATGCCCTCGATGACCTGTCTGAGGAGCGTGAGCGGCACCAGTTCTTGTCCCACCAGGTGGGCGACCTCGAGGCCGCCGAGGTGGAGCTGCGTATGGC
>CAYGHU010000012.1:4859-15385 GCA_964349785.1 uncultured Dehalococcoidaceae bacterium
GCGTATGGCGATCCGCGACTTGGAAAAGCTCATCCGCAGTCGTTTCGATGAAACGTTCGCCATCGTCAACCAGAATTTTCAGACATACTTCCAGCGCTTCTTTGGCGGAGGTTCGGCGGAACTCCGGATCGTTCAACTTGAAGGAGAAGACGGCGAGGCGGGCGTCGAGATTGTGGCACAGCCACCGGGGAAGCGTATCTCCTCACTGACCGTGCTATCGGGCGGAGAGCGCTCGATGACCTCGGTCGCCCTGCTCTTTGCCTTGCTGTCAGTCAATCCGGCGCCGGTGTGCGTGATGGACGAGGTAGACGCAGCGCTCGACGAAGCGAACGTGGGCCGCTTTGTCGATACGTTGCGAGAGCTCCTTGGCCGCTCGCAATTCATCGTCATCACCCACAATCGTCGTACGACCGAGGCTGCCGACACTATCTACGGGATATCGATGGGTGAGGAGTCCACCTCGCAGGTGCTGTCACTGAGGCTGGCCGACCTGCCGCGTGCCTCCTGATCGTCGTCGCCTTGCCTCCGGACGCTGAAGAGATCGTGACCGCACGAGGCGTCGCGGATAGGATCGAATGAGCTTCACCACGCGCAGGGAGTAGCCATGAGACTGTTCCGCCGCAGTCCGCAGGTGGACACCGCCACCGACCAGGCCTTGACACGCACCAAGCGTTCCTTCTTTGGCCGCATCTCCGGGCTGTTCTCGGGTTCGGCCATCGATGAGCAACTGTGGGAGTCGCTTGAAGAAGTGCTGATCGGCGCGGACGCCGGCGTCAGTACGACGATGTCCGTGCTCGACAATGTCCGCAAGGCAAACCCCCGGACGCCGGACGATGTGCGCGTCCATCTTCGCGACGAACTGGTCGCCATTCTCCGGGAGCCCGAGTCGGATCCACGGGGCCGGCTGTGGGACGATGGCTCCGAGGAAGTCCCAGCGCCCGCGGTCGTGCTCATCGTAGGCGTGAACGGCACCGGAAAGACCACTGCGGTCGCACGCCTCGCGTACGCTTACCAGCGGCAAGGGCAGAAGGTCATCGCCGCGGCTGCGGATACGTTTCGCGCAGCGGCCATCGACCAGTTGCGCCACTGGGGCGAGCGTCTGGATTTTGACGTCATTAGCCATCAGCAGGGCTCCGACCCAGCCGCCGTCGTGTTCGACGCGGTCGAGGCAGCCCGAGCCCGCGGCGCGGACCTGCTATTGGTCGATACCGCCGGTAGGTTACATAACAAACAAAACCTGATGGACGAACTCACCAAGATCCGGCGCGTCATCGAGCGTCATCTCGGCCGCGGCCCGGACGAGGTCGCGCTCGTACTCGATGCGACGACGGGGCAGAACGGCCTGTCGCAGGCTCGCGCCTTCATCGAAGCGGTCGAAGTGACCGGAGTGATCTTGACCAAGCTCGATGGCACGGCGAAAGGGGGCATCGTCTTCGCCATCGCGAGTGAGCTCGGCTTGCCGGTCCGCTTTATTGGGACGGGCGCTGAACCCGGCGACCTCGCGCCGTTTGACCCCGAGCAGTTTGTCGATTCGTTGCTGTCGGCCTCGCAGACAGCCGAAGCCTGATCGCCGGCATGCGCGACCTGATCGCGTGGTATGTGGCTCTCATGGCGATTGGCATGGGCAGCCTGCTTCCGGCGATGGTGCTGTTCGAGCGGCTGCGGTCAGGCGGCGTCCTGTACGCACGCCCGCTGGGGTTGCTGTGCATCGCCGTGGGAGCATGGGTCGTGACGGCGGCGACCCCCGTGCCGTACGGCCTGGGCCTGATCCTCGTCATGCTTGCCGCACTGTGGCTGTGGTCGCTATGGCTCGGGTGGCGTCAACCCGCGATGCTCGATGCTGTCGCGGATCGCTGGCGCATCCTGCTGGCTGGAGAGGCGGTGTTCTTCGCGCTCTTCGCGCTTATCGTGCTTGTCCGTGCGCAGGCGCCTGCCGCCTCTGCCACTGAAAAGCCGATGGACCTGATGCTGCTCACCTCGATCCGGGCAGCAGACAGCCTCCCGGCCTCCGACGCCTGGTTTGCCGGCCACGAACTTTCTTACTACCACCTGGGCCATGTCATGGTCGATATCGTCGGGCGGCTGAGCGAGGTAGCGCCTGCTGTGGAGTTCAACATCGGTATCGCGATGGCCGGGGCGCTAGCGGGGGCCGCCATCTTCGCGCTTGCCGGGGACATCCTTGCGCTGTCGCCCCTCCGTCGGCCGTCGAGTCCCTGGGTCGCAGGAGGCCTAGGGGTGGCGGCCCTGCTATTTGTCTCCACCGAGGTCGGGTTCATCGACTTGCTGGGTGCTCACGGGATCGGCCGCGACCTCTGGCCACGCCTTGGCGTCGCTGGTGTCCCTACGCCACAGTCTACGGAGACCGGCGTGCCCACTGAGTTCTGGTGGTGGTGGCATGCGACCCGCATTATTCCGGGAACGATCACAGAGTTCCCCACGTTCTCGATTGTCCTCGGTGACCTGCACGCGCATGTGCTGGCGCTCCCCCTGGGCATCCTGGCGATTGCGGTCACGCTGCCTGCCTTCGAGGGGATGACTGCCCTTTCCTGGCGCTCTTGGCTGCGCCGTCCGGGCGCGTTGTTCCTCGCGGGGACGCTGTTCGCCGCGCTGGTCATGACGAATCCTTGGGACGCGGCGGTGTACGGCGTCCTCTGGGGGCTCGCGGCGACCGTTGCGTTTCTCGGAGCGGGGTGGCGTCCGCTGCCCGCGTTGCTTCTGGCCGCGCGGTACATCCTGCCGCCGGCGGCCCTGGCCCTCTTGTTGACGCTGTCATTCTTCACGACGCTTGACATGCCCTCGCTCGGTGTCGATCTGCTGACGACGGAGACGAGCGACCCAGCACGCTTCATACTCGTCTGGCTTCCACTCGGCTTCCCGCTGCTTGCGGCCGCAAGCCTGCTTCGGCTGCGAGTTCCTGTACGCATCTACGCATTTGGCGTCGCCGCCGGGCTGCTCTCGGTGCTGGTCGCGGTCATTGCGGCGATGGCCAGCGACCAGCGCGGCGCTCTTGGCGACCGGGGGGCGGGCTGGCTGCTGCTCGGGGCACTGGTGCTATCGATTGGGTGGGCATCGGCTGCCACGTGGGGGGCACGCCGAGATGGAGACCGCGCGCGGGCGGCCTGGCTTGGCCTGCTCACGCTTGGCATGGCGATCTTGCTCCTTCTGGAACTGGTCTATGTGAAAGACGAGCTCGGCGGACGTCTCAATTCAGTGTTCAAATTCTGGTACGCCATCTGGGTATTGTTCGCGGTCGCTGGTGCCGTGGCGCTGGCGATGGTCTACGACCGGCTTCCAAAGCTCGAACCACGGAGGCTCTCAGTGCCGTTGGCCGCGGTGCTCCTCGTTGTCTCGGGCGGGACGCTGCTCTACGGGCCCGCCGCCGCGGTGGCACGCGCTCGGGAGGGTCAGCAGCAGGGGCTAAACAGCCTCTCGTATCTGGGTGCGGATCGAGGCCTGGCCAGTGCTATCGAGTGGGTGAGATCGAATCTCGATAGCGATGACGTGTTGCTCGAAGCCGTCGGTGCTGACTACGGGGGAGGGAACATCGTTTCGGCTGCAACCGGCGTCCCTACGTTGCTGGCCTGGCCGGGGCACGAAATCCAGTGGCGTGGGAAGATACCTGCGATCAGGGAGCGGCAGGCGGTCGTCGCGCGTATATACCAGCAAGGGCCGACCGAGGATGTGCGCGCTCTCGCGATCCGGTACGGGGTGACCCACGTCTACCTGGGACGGGAGGAACAGGTGCAGTTCGGCAATGACGTGGCGGCCCGCTTCGCGGCCTGGCCCATGGTCTTCGAGGCGCCCGGCGTGCGGATCGTTGCAGTGCCGCAGGCGCCGCAATGATGGCGCTGCGCGCGCGTGTTGGCCGCCCCGATGCGGTGACGCTGATCGTGTTCACGCTGGTCGCGGTGGCACTGACGCTGCGCCTTTATGACCTGGGGGCGCGAGCACTGCACCACGACGAATCGTTGCACGCTACCTATTCCTGGTATTTCTCCTCAAACCGTTTCGACCCGCCCTACCGGCACGATCCGCTCATGCACGGGCCCTTCCAATTCCATTTCATGGCGTTGTTTTTCAAACTATTCGGAGACGGCGACTTCATGGCTCGCGTGCCGGCGGCCCTGACCGGCACTGCGATCGTCGCGACCCCGTTGTTGCTCCGGCGATGGCTCGGAAACGTCGCTACTGTCTCAGCCGCTGTGTTCCTGGCCTTTTCCCCAGCGCTCCTGTACTACTCCCGCTTCGCGCGTGAGGACATCTACATGGCCCTGTGGACAGTGCTGCTCTTCGCCGCCGTCTGGCGCTACCTGCAGGAAGGCCAGGAGCGCTGGCTGGCCTTCGTCGCCGCAGCCCTGGCACTGTCGTTCGCCACGAAGGAGTCCGTGTACCTTTCGGTGGCGGTCCTGCTCCTGTACCTCGATGTATCACTTACGCTGGCGTTGCTGGACCAGCGAGGCACGAAAGGCCAGGAACGCTGGATCGAGGGTGTATTCCTCGCACCGATCGCTTGGCTGATCGCGGCGTTCTGGGTGCCGCTCCAATCGTGGCGGGAACCCCGGAGTTTCACGTCGCTCCCTCGCTCCGGTGAGCTGGTCATCGTCATTGGCATCCTGTCGTTGCCGCAGCTCTCGGCGGGAGTCCAGATACCATTGACCGCGTTCGGTGTCGACGTGTCGGGGGACGCGGAACGGCAGATCGGCATCATCACGGTGTGCACACTGCTAGGCCTGGCGACGATCGTTGGACTACTCTGGGACTGGCGCCGCTGGCTGGTCGTTGCTGCGATCTTCTACGTAATCACGATCCCGTTGTTCACGACCGAATTCCTGAACACGAGGAACGGCATCTCCTCGGACTTCTGGGGCGCGCTCGACTACTGGCTGGCTCAGCAGGATGTCGCGCGGGGCGAGCAGCCATGGTTCTACTACGTCATGATGCTTCCCATCTACGAGTTCGTGACGCTGATTCCAGCGCTCATTGGCGGCATCTGGCTGATTGTGAAGCGCCGCGACAGCTTCGCGGTGCTCATCGCTTGGTGGTTCCTGGGCAGCCTCGTCGCCTTCAGCTATGCCGGCGAGAAGATGCCGTGGCTGGTCACCCACCTCGCACTCCCGCTCGCGTTCATGGCCGCGTACGTGGTCGGGATGGTTATCCCGAGGGTGGTCGAGCGGCTCCAGGACCTGAAGCGATCTTCCGCTATCACATGGGCCGGTGCGGGTGCCGTCGGCTTTGCCGGCGTGCTCACGTTTGCGCTCTCCGTACGCACCGCGCAGGGCGTGACATATGCGCATCCCGATACGCCCGTGGAACCGCTGATCTACACGCAGACCAGCCGTGATGTCCCGAAACTGTCACACCAGATCTACGAGCTGGCTGAACAGTCCCCTGAAGGCAGCACGCTCACCATCCTCGTCGACAGCAGTGAGGGAATGGCGTGGCCGTGGGCGTGGTACCTGCGTCACCTGCCGGGTGTCAACTACGCGGATCCAGCCTACATACAGGCGAACGCGTCCCCGAGCACCGTCGTACTGGCGCTGCCGTCGACGTTGGCCTCGGTGCCAGCGCTGAAGGAGCAAGTTGCCGAGGTGAAGCCGTATCACCATCGCTGGTGGTTCCCGGAAGAAGGCTATCGGTCGACCACCTGGTCGAATTTCTTCACCCGTCTGCTGAACGGGCGGCTGGTCGAGCAGTGGTATGAGTTCACCAACGACCGTATTCCTACCGACAGCCTCGGGTCGCTCGATGGTGAAGCGTTGCTGCCGTCGCCAGAGGCCATCTCTCGAGGCTGATTTGGCGTGGTCTGGTTTGCAGCGGCGTGAGCGTAGAAGATGATCCGATGGGCGGAGCAGTATTGCGTAATCGGCGAGTCTGGATTGGCTTCGCGGTCAGCATCCTCTTCCTGGGGCTCCTTCTTCGGCAGGTAGACCGGCATGAGCTGAGTTCAGCGCTGGAAGACGTAAATCCGGCGTGGCTCGTCGCCGCCTTCGGCATTGAGCTCGCTGCGCTCTGGTTTCGCGCCTTGCGCTGGCGGCTCATTCTCGACTCTTCAGTTCATCTCAAGACTCGGGACGCCTTTTCGATCGTCATTATTGGATACGCCGCGAATAATCTGTTGCCGGTGCGGGCTGGTGAGCTTGTGCGCGCGCAGCTGGTGTATGACAGCCACGGGACGAGCCGCCTCGGGACACTGGGCACGATTGTCGTTGAACGCATCTTCGACGGCCTTATCCTGGCCCTCTTCTTGGCGGGTACCGTCGCGCTTGCCGGCGGTAGCGATTTCCTGCGAGTCGTTGCGGCCTTGATGACGGCAGGTTTCGTGGTAGGCACGCTCATTGTCGCCATGCTCGGTATGCAGGGCGAGAGATCGGATTCATGGACTACCCGGCTGCTGAGCGTGGTGCCGGTACGCGTACGGCCGCGTGCTCGCGTGTGGTTGGGGAGCTTCATCGCTGGCCTCGCGGGATTGCGAGGCGCACGCGTATGGGGGTCCGTCATCGCGACGACTATCCTCTCCTGGGGGCTGGAGGCCGTAGCCTACTGGTTTGTCGGCATCGGATTCGGAATCGACCTGGACCTCCCGCTGTACCTAGCCGTCTGCGGCGCGGCGAACCTCGCAATCGCCGCACCGAGCACGGCTGGTGGGGTGGGCCCATTTGAATTCTTTGCGCAGAAGGCGTTGACGGCCTTCGGTGTCAGCACCGCTGCCGCGACCGTCTACGCGCTCGTGCTGCATGCTCTGTTGCTCGTCCCGGTGGTGCTGCTGGGCATCGTGCTGCTCTGGCGGAGGCATGTCAGTCTCGGCACGATGCTTCGGGCCGGTCAGAGTGCTCCCGCGGAAGGGGTGGCTGAGTAGTGAAGGTCGTCATCATCGGCGGCGGTGTGGGTGGTCTGGGCGCGGGGTATGACCTCGTGCGCGCCGGCCATGAGGTGCGGATCTACGAGGCGAGCGACGAGCTTGGTGGTCAGGTGCGCACCTTCGAGATCGGCGGCGGACGCATCGAGATCTTCTATCACCACATTTTCTACTCCGATACCGTCGTGAGGCAGTCCATTCAGGACTTGGGTCTGGGTGATGACCTCGAATGGATCGAGTCCAAAGTCGGCTTTCTCACGGATGGGCGCATCTATCCGTTCGTTGGAGCGGTGGACCTGTTGCGGTTCAACCCGGTCTCGTTGCTCACCCGCCTTCGCCTCGGCCTGGCAGCGCTGTATCTGCGGCGGCAGTCCGATTGGAAGCGCTACGAAGGTAAGCGGGCGAAGGATTGGATCGAGCGCTACGTGGGCCGCCAAGGCTACGCGCGGGTCTGGAGTCCTCTCCTGCGCGCGAAGTTTGGTACGCATGCCGAAGACATTGGGATGACCTGGTTCTGGGGCAAGATCCACCTCCGTTTTGCCTCGCGGCCCGGTGGACCGCTGGCGAAGGAGAAGCTCGGTTATCTCAAAGGCTCGTTTGGCCGCCTGGTCGACCGGATGGGAGAGGCGATCCGCGAGCATGGAGGCATCGTGGAGACCGGGTGCCCGGTGCACGAAGTACTGACTGAGGCCGGCCATGTGACGGGGGTGCGTCTCGGCGGCGCCGCCGGTGAGGTCATACCGGCTGACGTGGTGATTGCCACAACCCCTTCCGAAATGTTCAAACGTGTGGTGCCTCACCTGGACGAGGACTATCTCCGCAGGCTGGACAGTATCGAATATCAGTGGGCCACGGTGTTTGTGCTCGCCCTTGATAGGCCGTTGTCATCGATCTATTGGCTGACGGTAACCGACCCCGACTGCCCGTTCGTGGTGGCGGTGGAGCAGACCAACTTCCGCTCGCCCGAGGAGTATGGCGGCCAGCACGTTGTCTATTTCTCGAACTACACAGATCCTGGCGATCCGATCGTCGACGAAGATGAAGAGCAGGTGCTCGCGCGCTACGAGCAGTACATCAAACGCATCAATCCTGCCTTTGACCGCTCATGGATCAAAGGCAAGTGGCTCTTCAAGGATCGCGCCGGGCAGCCGATCGTGCACTATCGTTACCATGAGGCGATCCCGCCCCTGGGGACGCCGATTGAAGGTCTGTATCTGGCAAACACGACGCAGATCTACCCGGAGGATCGAGGCCAGAACTACTCGATCCGCATTGGGCAGCAGGTGGCGAAGCTGGCTATGGAGGACTTCGGTCAGCGGCGCGCCGACAAGATGCAGGCGTCCAAAGCGGCCCCGGCTGCGCCTTGAACGCCCTCGATGTGGCTCCTATAGTGAAGCTGCTTGTGCAACGATGCACTCGCGGACATCGAGCTTCACGATCGGATGGGCGATGCCGCTAGAGACGGAAGCGACTGCCGAGATTCGCGCGCTCCTCGCCGATCTCAAGCCAGACGATGCCGACATGCTGGAGGCGCTGCATCGTGTCCAGCATCGATATGGCTACGTCTCCCAAGAGGCGATGTATGTCATCGCCGACCAGCTTCGCGTCACTCCGGCGCACGTTTACGGAGTCACGACGTACTACAGCGACTTCCGTACGACGCCCGCTCCTGGGGTGACGGTCGCATGGTGCAGCGGGCCAGCCTGCCGCCTGCGCAATGGCGCGGGCATTCGTGACGCGATGGAAGCCGTCCTGGGGATCGCACTTGGCGAAGACACGCCCGACGGGCGAGTTGGCCTGGCACTCGGGCAGTGCAACGGTACATGTGAATTGGCGCCGCAGGTGTGGGTAGGTGAGCGAGTCATTGGCAAATTGACCGCCGCCCGTGCCGTCACGATTGCGCGTGCCTTGCGCGATGGAGCGGAACCCAACGATGTCTGAGGCATTTGCGAGGCTACAGGAGCGCGCTGATGCCCTCTATGCCGCGTGGGAGCGTCCCGGGCGGCCACGTATCAGTGTAGCCGTGGACACTTCGTCGCTTGCCGGTGGCGCTGACGATACCATTCGTGCGCTCGGACATGAGCTAGCCACTCGAGGGGCGGCCGTCGATACCGGTCGTACTCACGGCTACGGCATGCAATGGCTTCAGCCGCTGGTCGATATCACGTGGCCCGATGGTACTCGTGTGCTCTACGGGCCGGTCACGGCGGACAACGTGTCGCTGCTCGTCGACGAGGCTACTGGTCGCGCTGGCGCGGCAGCCTCGCTTGCGGTCGGCGTCCTTGCCGGTAAGCGCTCCGGCATCCCGGCGATCGAGGCTCACCCATTCCTCGCGGCCGAGACGATGGGCCGGCGGTTGATGGCTCGCATCGGCCGGACCGACCCGGAATCGATTGACCACTACATCGCCACCGGTGGCTATTTCGCCTTCGACCGCATGCTCAGTCGCCACCAGACCCCGCAATCGATCCGGCAACTGATGATCGATGCCGGACTGACTGGCCGGGGCGGCGCCTGGTTCCCGGCTGGTGTGAAATGGAACTTCCTCGCGGGAGCGCCCGTCGAAGAGCGCTACCTATTCTGCAACGCGGACGAAGGTGACCCGGGAGGCTGGGTCAACCGTGTCCTACTGGAAGGGGATCCGCACCTCATCATCGAGGGCATGCTCATAGCCGCCTTCGCTGCGGGCTCAAAGCACGGGTTCATCTACATACGGAACGAATACCCGCTTGCCGTCGCGCGGATGCGCAAAGCAATTGCTGACGCCGAGGCAAGCGGCCTGCTCGGGGCGGACATCCTTGGGACCGGCTTCTCATGCACGCTCGAGGTCATTCGTGGAGCTGGAGCTTACGTGTGCGGCGAGGAGACGGGGCTTATCTCGTCGGTGCAGGACGGCCGTGGCATGCCGCGCGTCAAGCCGCCGTTCCCGGCGGCCGCCGGCGTGTTCATGAAGCCATCGAACGTGAACAACGTTGAGACGTACGCTAACGTCCCACTTGTCCTCCAGCACGGCGCGGACTGGTTCCGTGAAGCGGGGACCGCTACCGACGTCGGGACGAAGATCTTTTCCTTCTCGGGTGACATCGTCCGTGTCGGGTTCATGGAGGTCCCGTTCGGCGTCCCGCTGACGAAGATCATCGAGGTCTGCGGCGGTATGCTCGGCGGCGGCCGGCTCAAAGCGATCCAGGCCGGAGGGCCGCTTGCCGGTTACCTCCCGGGGGCGTTGGCAGAGGAACTTGCGCTGGAGCGCGCCCCGTTCGCCAAGTACAACGCGCTGATGGGCGGCGGAGGCATCGTCTTTGTGGGTGAAGGTGCCTGTTCGGTCGATCTTAACGTGCTGTTTTCCGAGTTCCTCGAAGAGGAGTCCTGCGGCCGCTGTACGACCTGTCACCATGGCAACCAGCGCATGCACGAGGTGTTCAGTCGTGTTGCCTCTGGCGGCGGCCGTATGGAAGATCGCCACAACCTCGAGCTTGTGGGGGCCTCGCTGCTGTACTCGAACTGCGTACATGGGCAGGCCAGTCCGACCATCATGCGCAACACGCTCCGGTTCTTCGAGTCAGAGTACGAAGCGCACGTGTCAGAACATCGTTGTGAGGCGTTACGTTGCTCTGGCATGACCAGAGTCCGTGTCGTCGACCAATCCGATCCGCACCTCAGCGAGGCACAG
>CAYGHU010000012.1:15485-20170 GCA_964349785.1 uncultured Dehalococcoidaceae bacterium
GGGATGGGCGGCCCTCCTCCGATCGTCCGCCGCTGACCCGCTCCCCGCGTTGCGGGTCAGGCTGTCTGCGCGGTTCTGGCGTCCTCCCAGAGCCCTCGGGCGAATGCCATATGAGTGTCGATTGCCTCGCTCAGGGCCTTGGCGGACTCGTACCGCATCCGCCTCGCGAGATACGCGAACTCTTGTGAATCGCGCGGCGGGATCGTCAGGTCGCGCGCGTGTCCGCGTACCACTCGCAATCCGTCGATCAGGCGGCGGAGGAAGGAATACGCCTCGGTCAGCCTGCGCCCGAGCGCCGCTTCGATGTGCTCGCCCTTGACGAGCTGTTCGATGGCGTTCCGAGTCCCGGTTACCCGTACAGAAGGGTCATTCGCGCCCGCTTCGATTTGTCGTGCCTGGACGAAGTACTCGATGTCCACAACGCCGCCAGGGCTGTACTTCGCGCTGATTTCGCCTGGAGGTACGAGCTCGGTCGCCTGACGATGGCGCAGATGCAGGATGTTTGCGATGTCTAGCGACCTACCCGAATAGACGAACGCGTCCCTTGCCTGCACGAGACGCACACCTATAGCAGGGCTGCCGGCAACGGGTCGCAGCTTGACTAGCGCCATCCGCTCGAACTGCTCGGCGTCGCCGCCATCCGCGTAGTAGCCGCGGAACCCGTCCTCAGTGATCGCGAGCGGCCCCGCCTCGCCATGCGGCCGCAACCGCAGGTCGATCTCGAAGATACCCTCATGGCGGGCTGCGACTATGTGCAGCAGCCCGCGCACGCACTCCTCGAAATACCGGGCGTTGGCGACGTGCTCCGGTCCATTGGTCTCGCCCTCACCTCCGTATACGAACAGCATCTCAATGTCCGACGCGAACCCCAGTTCTCTCCCGCCGAACTTACCGAGGGCGCATGCTACCCAGTCGCACAGTTGTCCGTCGGTCGTGTGCGGCCGGCCGTAGCGTCCCGTCAACGGCTCCTGTGCGAGGGACATCGCCGCGTCCATAACGACCTCAGCCAGCGACGACAGCTCGTCGGCGAACGCGCTGAACTCGGTGCGGCCGGTGATATGGCGGAGGTCGATGCGGAACATCTCCCGGTCTTTGAACTCGTTGAGGACCCGGCGTCGCTCCTCCTCGTGGTGAGCAGGGGCCAGGAGGGCCTGCAGGGCCGCTCGCAGTTCCTCGGCGGTGTGCTGCACGTCCAGACCAGGTACGTCTCCGAGGACCGGGAACAGGTTCTCGTGTTGCATGCGCAAGAAGTCTTCCCAGAGGAACTCGGACACACCCATGAGCTCGGCCAGCGTCCGTAGCACGGCCCCTGATTCGAGATCCCGGAGGGCGGCAGTCCAGTCAGGGCGGGTCAACAGTTGCCTGGTTAGCGCGCTAAACTGGCGCAACGCCTGGGCGGGATTCGGCGACCGCGGGAGCAATAACGTAAACTGCTTGATCAGCGCGGCGGCGACGCGCAACTGCTCGACCCTCGTTTGGGTCACGATCTTCCCGCCGCGCGCTTCGGTCACCCAGAAGGTATCCCTGGTCGCGCCGGCGACCGTCCGTATCTCGGCGCGCTCGATATTCACGCTGAGCAGCGCAAGCGCGTTCGTGAATTCGAACAGGAATCCGATGGCATCGACAGAGCGAATGCGGAGCACCGTCGAGTCAGTGGACGCTTCGTTGTCGACTTCGATATGCACGGGGAACAGCGGGCCTTCGTCCGAACGCGAGACCCGCAATGCCTCGCTCACGCGGTCGATCAGGTGGTCTCGCGCCATGTCGGCGTGGCCGCTCGCCACCAGACGTATCAAGCCAGCGAGGTCGTGTTCGAAGCTGTCCCAGAACGTGTCCCCCGCCTGACCGTTGGTCTGCACCTCGAAGATGTCGAGAATGCGACGACGTGTCGGCGCCGGCGTTACGGGGCGTCCGCGTGGCCGACGAACGACGGTGGGATGGTCGGCCGCTTCCTTCGCGGGCACGGTGACGGTGAAGACGTCGGCGACGACGATATCGATGCCGAAGGCGGTGCAGAGGCCGGCGATGATCGATAGTGTCCCGATGGCATCGACAGTGCAGATGACCAGCATCGAGCGGTCTGTATCGACGGGGCGGACATCGAGGGCGACATCTGCGGACTCGCGAATCCGGCTCAGCAACTCAAGGTGCAATATACGGCTGGCGGAATCGAACCGCTCATACATGGAGCCCAGTTGATCTTGCACGTCGGCGAGAGACAACTGCGTATCGCTGGAGGGCGGTGCCATTGGTGCCGGCGCTCCCATCATTGCCCGGGTCATCGTAGTCCCGTTGGACAGTTGCGTGATCGCCCATAGGTAAGCACACACTCTTTCTGTGGAGAGCGATGTTGGGCGGTTGCTGGCGAAGTTCGAGAGCGGTGCGTTACTGCGCCCGTCCGCGGACGTGCCAAACGTCGTCGACCTCACGGCAGCGCTCTGGAGTGCCGCTGGAGTCGATGCCGGCGAACTCACACCGGCAGCAGAGGCGATACGAGCGCGCATTGGCGATCGCGGTCACCTGGTCTTCGTCCTCGCCGACGGCCTTGGCATGGAACTGCTGGAGGCGATGCCGGCCGCGACGTTCCTCTGGAGCCACCTCGATGGGACGCTCAATACAGTATTTCCGTCGACGACGGCGGCCGCCCTGACGACATTCGCTACAGCAGTATGGCCCGCCAATCATGGCATCGTAGGGCACTGGGTACACCTCGCCGAGGCGGGCGCGACGACGGTGCTCTCGGGGATGACCCGCTCAAGCGGGCGTCCTTTGGCGGAGACAGGCGTCTCCTCGCGCGAGCTTGTTCTTGCCCCGTCACTTGCCTCGCGGCTTACGCGGCCAGCGCTTTCACTGCTGCCGTCCGGGATTGTGGCGAGCGCATATTCAACCTACACGACGAGCGAGACGCGGATGGGATATCGCAGTCTCAACGAGGCGGTTGACCTCGCGATCCAGTTCATCGAGGCGGCGACGGAGCCGACCTACACGTACCTGTACGTCTCACGCATCGACGACACCACCCATGAGCTCGGCGCTGCCCGGCTCGAGGTGGTGGGTGCCGTGCGCGATCTCGACCGTGCGCTGCAGCGGATGGCGCTGGCGCTCGGCGGCCGGGCGCGGATCGTCCTTGCTGCCGACCATGGGCACCTGGCGGTACGGCCAGCGGCTCGACGCGTGATCCGAGGTGGAGACGACCTTGCGAGCATGTTCCGGGCTCCGCCCACGGGGGACGCTCGGGTGCTCTCGTTCCATCTCGATCCGGGTACTTCCGAGCGATTTATGGCGGCGTTTCGGGACCGAATGGGAGCATACTTCTGCATCCTCACCCCCGATGAAGTGGAGTCACTCCGGTTGCTTGGTCCGGGCAATGTGCCAGCTGAGACGAAACGCCGTCTTGGTGACGCCGTTGCGATCTCGCTTGCGGACGACACTCTGGAGTACCGCGCGAAGGGGGCACGGCCGGATGGGCGGCTTGCATGGCCATCTCACCACTCCGGGCTCACGGCAGCGGAAATGCGAGTGCCTCTACTCATCCTCTAAACGAGATCGCTCGTCGTCAGCTCCGCAACGCCTTGCGCGCCTTCATACGCTAGACTCGCCGGAGCCGAAAGGCGCGAACCCAGATGAACTGTGAGAGGTAGGGAGAGAATGGTCCAAGACAACGCTCACGTGTACAAAATTGTCGAACTCGTCGGCTCGTCCGCAGAAGGCCTTGAGGCAGCCGTTGAGAACGCGATCGGCCGGGCAGGCGAGACGCTGCGCAACCTCGACTGGTTCGAGGTCAGAGAAATCCGCGGGCGGGTCGAGAATGGGACAGTAGGCTGGTACCAGGTCAAGGTTGGGGTGGGCTTCCGCGTAGAAGATGCGGGCCAGATACCGGACTAGGAACCGTTAGCGGCTCTCACGCCGCAGCTCTCGCGTCGCCCGGCGTACGTCCTCGAACAGCCGGGTGACACGAGCGCCGCGGATCTCGAAGTAAGTGCGGCGTGCTGCGTTCGCGGCACCCACGCTTTCCGCCACATAGATGCCGTCCTCGAGGTCCGCCAGCGGGTAACGAAGCATTCGGCCACCCCCGTCCGGTGTCGCGGCCTCGTCATGCGACTCGATCGGCTCTTCGATCACACCTCCAGCGGCCAATCGCAGGCGGCCGACGGCGCCAGAGCTGACTCCGATTCGATGCTCGGTGGTGATGTGTGGCGCGGGGATGCGCCCGACGGTCCGCACGAGGTGCAGCCCGACGGCCTCGGCGGTATCAGTGGTCAGGCTGTCGAAGTCGCCCTGGTGTCGCGCAGTTTCGCAGTGGATACGGATCATCGGGTCGGCGTCGAGGGCCATGCTCCGGTACTGCGGGTATCGTTCCGTGAGAGCGGATAGTGCTCGCCAGTACTCGCTTCCTTCCGGACAGATCGCGGCGTGGCCTCGCAGCATGACCCACGCGAGGCGTGTCCAGTCCTCGTCGTATTCGTCGAATAGCACCGCGACATCTGGTTGCGATTCGATATGCCTCAACCACTGCGGAGGAAGTGTCTCCTGCCGCTGTTCGTCGACGATGCTGTAGAGGATGTCGCCATTGAGCACAAAGCAGATCGGCACGAGGTGTGGCAGCCCGGCGGCATCGACCGTCGCCAATCGGGCGACGCGCTGACGCTCGATGAAACGCTGTACGGAGGACACCAGTTCCATAG
>CAYGHU010000013.1:0-5340 GCA_964349785.1 uncultured Dehalococcoidaceae bacterium
GTAGTAGAGGGGGATCGGCTGGCCGCCGGCGGACTCGACCGCGCGCGCGTAGTCCGCCGAGTAGTCACTCCACCGCCTGCCAGCGACCTCCTCGCCGACCATGACGAGAATGCGGGCCCCCGATGTTGTCTGGTTCACACGCCGATTCCTGTCCGCTGAACGCCCCGCCGCTAATCTGCGTACGCCACTCCGACCACCCGCACCTCTTTGAGAGCCGTGAGGCTGCCGCCGTGACCAGCTCTGTAGCTCCCCGATGTTGGGGCGACATCGCCGTAGTCGCGGCCCACTGCGACGGTGAGATAGGTAAGGTCGACAGGGCGCCCATGCGTCGGGTCGAGCGGCCATCCGCAGGCGTTGTCCGATCCATCCGCTGCGGGGAGCAATACCTCGACCCAGGAGTGAGTGGCTCCCTCGCCGAGCAGGTGTCCCGACACGTAGAGCGCCGGTAGGCCGAGCAGACGGCAGAGCGTGATCATGAGATGGGAGTAGTCCTGACAAACCCCGCGCCTCACCGCGAGCGCCGCCGCCGCGCTGGTGTGCACGTCGGTCACGCCTGGCATGTACTCCATCGTCTGGTGCACCCACGAGTTCACGAGCTCGGCAAGCTCGATGCCTCGCGCTCCGCCCGCAGCGAGCGCGGCAGCGGCCCGCTCGATGGCGTCGTTGGGGGTAGTGCGCTCCGTGGCCGACAGGAATCGAGCGTCGTGGAGCCACGATGCAGGCAGGGCGCGCCTTGCAGGCGGCCCCGTGCGCTCGATGGTTACCCAGGTGTCGAACTCGATGCCGCGCTCGACGAGGGGGATGCGGACGTCGATCACGGTGTTTGCCAGCGAATCGAGCGTCGTGATGACCTCGCCGGGTTCTGAGACCTCGAGGCTGTAAACGCTTCGACGCTGGTCGCCGAACGTGGCTGGTGGGATCACCATCAGCTGATGGCGGAGGTCGCGGATGCGGGCCGGGTACTCGTAGCTGAAGCGCTGATGCATGAGGTACTTGATCAGCCGCACGCGGTTCCAGTCCACTTCGGCCGGGTCGATCGCCTCCGGATGAGATCTGGGGTCCAGCGTGTGCTCGGTCACCGACGCCTGATTCGCTCTGCCTCAACCTCGTCGACCTCGTCCGTCCAGACGCGGAAGCTCGTGAGCGCGCTCGGGCCAAATGAGTGACTGAGTGGAACGTCCGCTGCATCGTGTCCGCGCGCGATCAGCACGCGGCCGACGCGCGGCACGTTGTTCCGCGGGTCGAAGGTGTACCAACGGCCATCCAAGTAAGCCTCGAACCACGCAGAGAAGTCCCCCGCCGAGCGTGGCGGTTCGGTGCCGATGTCGCTCAGGTAACCCGTGCAGTACCGAGCGGGGATGTTCATGCTGCGACAAAGTGCGATTCCGAGGTGCGTGAAATCGCGGCAGACCCCGGTGCGCTCGTTGTAGGTGTCCACCGCTGTCTTCGTCGAGCGGGCGTGGTCGTAACCGAAGGTCACGCCGTCGTGCACGAAGTCGCAGATCGCCTGGACGCGTGGCCAACCCTCCGGGGTATTGCCGAAGCGGTCCCACGCCACCGCCGTGAGGAGATCGGTCTCGCAGTACCGGCTCGGAAGGAGGAACTGTAGCGTCTCGGCAGGCAAGTCCTGCACGGCATGCTGTCGCGCGCTCGGCACGACGTCGTCAGGCTCGCCTGAGTCTCGTACCACCCCGTTCGCTGAGAGGCGAATCTTGCCGGCGGGCGCTACCAGCCGCGAGCACCAGTTGCCAAATGCGTCGCGATAGGCGACGACCGGCACCGAAGGACTGCTGACGAGGTGATCGGGAATGAGGAGATCCGATGCCCGACTGTAATGGACATTCAGGACCAGCACCATCGGTGTTGGTTGCGCACAATCGTAGACGAACTCGTAACCGACTCGGAGTAGCACGATCCACTTTCATTCTAGCTGTGGCACGCCGACGGCCGCCAACAGTCTCTATCTTAATCTTACGATTGAGCGTCGCTCTTCAGCGTTCGCTTGAGGAACCTGCTTTGTAAACGGCCTGCAGCGTGACCGCCACATCGCCAAGCACCGCCGCCTTCGCACATCCACATTGGTTCATTATGCGACGTCTGACCGACGCGACGTCCCGCGCGGTATCTGCGGCAGGTGCGTTCTGGAGCAAACTGCCCAGTAGAATGGCTGCCAGGACTATTTCGTGATCGTGTTGCTCCGTCAGTCGCCCAGCAGCGTCTCATACCCGAGGTCGTAGATCTCCTCGACGTACTCTGACCGCCAGCCTGGCTCCGGGATACGGCGATGCTGCTCTCTGAATTCTCCGTGGTAACGCAGGTACTCTTCTTCCAGCTTCTGGCGCGACGCGCTCTCTTCGGCGAAGGCGTCAGGGTCCACCGCTTCAAGCGGACGGTCGAGGTCTTCATCGTCGAGGTCAGCATCGTCACGCCAGTACTCGGCCAGGTAGTCTAGTGACTCGTCGAGGTCGCGGCGGCAATCGAGCATGTAGCTGGCGAGGACCTGAGAGGCATTCTGCGACTCACCCCGGAAGTGTTCGAGCTGCGCACAGTCCGCGCAGAGAGTGATGAGCTTGCGCGCCTCGCACTCGACGCCTCGTGCACATTCGCCGTGGCGCGGCGCATATGGGGTGAGCGATGGCTTTCTGGAGTACCCAACGACCAGCGCGTCCTGATCTTGTTGACAGCGCGGGCAGACGAGGTGGCGGCCGAAAATTTGATCGAGTGCATCATCCCAATTGAAGTTCATGTCTAGCCTCCATCTTTTCATCGTACGTCCATGGCGGTGACTATCCCGGCAATCGTGCGAGTAACCTTAGTAGGCTGACAAACGACTGTTTTATAGTCTCGGTTTGGGGTCCGAGTGGCAGGAAGGGACTGCGTTGGCGATTAGCATCGAGGTCCGAGATGGCATCGTGTACATCAGCTTCCCGCTGGACAACGACGAGGGGCTGAGCTCGTCGGGGAAGACTCACTCGTCGCGAGCACACACGGCAACCAGCAGATCGAGGACACGGGCGTATTCTTGGGTCTGAATGCGTACAGGCCCGTCCAGCGCCGGAAAGGCTAGACGGCGGCAGTTTTCGCCTCGGAGACCTCTTGCGAGGGGGACTCGGCGACCGGGTGGTAGGATTGATTCGTCGAATCTGCTGGAGGAACCTTGCTGGAGGAAGCTGTAATGGGAGACAAGAGTCCAAAGAAGACGAACAAGAAGAAGGCGAGTCAAAAAGCTGCAACGAGTGCGGCGCCTCGCTCTGGTGTAGCGGAGGCGTTCGCGAAGCCAAAGCGTTAGTATCTGACGGGTTCTTGCATCGCGCCGTTCGGTGCATAGATTGACGTAGCGCAAGAGAAGCGCTGGGGTCACACCCGCGCCGGGCGACGTGGCCGCATCTGTGAGCCAGCTCTGAACCCGACTGAGCGCCGATAGCCGAATGGTAGGCGTACCGCAGTGGCCAAGACCGAGTCGTTCGATGTCACCACCGGTTGTGACTTGCAGGAGGTGGACAACGCCCTGAACCAGGCGCGGCGTGAGATCACCGGCCGCTTCGACTTCAAGGGCGTGCTGGCGGAGCTCGAAGCGGACCACGCCGCGGGGACGATACTCATCCACACCGCTGACCAGTACAAGCTCGACGCCATCTGGGACGTGCTCCTCGGCCGGCTCGTTGCCCGCAAGGTACCTGTGATGAATGTGAAGCGCGCCGAGGCGCAGCCCGCTGCTGGCGGCACGGTGCGTCAGGTGGTCACGCTGGTACAGGCGATCGACAGTGAGACGGCGAAACGGATCGTGAAGTTCATCCGCGAACAGCGGTTAAAGGGAGTGCAGGCGCAGGTACAGGGCGACGCCGTGCGAATCTCCGGCCCCGACCGCGACGACCTGCAGGCCGCGATGAAGGCCCTCCGCGAGCGGGACTGGAGCATCGAGCTGACCTTCGGGAACTACCGTTAGGTGGAACATCCAGATAGTTGAGCAGCCTCGTGCGTGATCTGACTCTGCGCTACGGCCGCTCGCGCGGATCGCGTTGAGCGTCGGAGCCGAAAACGGCTTCGCGCTGCATATCAGACATGACGTGGCTGTACGTGTCGAGCGTGATGGCGATCGCTCTCTGGCACGGTCGTGGTGGCATGGCGTTTGCTTAACATACGGTAGTGCGCAGCATGCTAATGTTCCTCGGATAGGAACTCTGACTGTCCCTCGAGCCAATCAGCGTTTCATCACAACGAGGTCGTTCCGACAGCACTGATGTGCCGTCTCATGTCGCGTGGCAGAAGTGCGCGAGCCCCGAAGGGTCATGTGGCGAAATGGTCATAGCTGCGGAAATGGCAGCCAGTCCCAGAGACAATGGGTTGGTCCCCTCAGACTATGCTGAATTGAAGCGAGCGATCCGGGCGGCCGGACTATTTGCTCCGCAGTGGCGGTACTACAGTCTGAAAGCTGTCTCGACTGGCCTGTTGCTCGCGGTTGTCGTGGTGATCGCCCTTTCGACCTCGCAACTCTGGCTGCTTGCGCTCGACGCCATGGTGATGGGTTTCGTCCTGACTCAGCTTGGCTTCCTCGGCCACGATGTGAGTCACCGGCAGGTCTTCCGGCGGAAACTACCGCTGACGCTGAGCAGTCTGCTGGTGGGGAACGTGCTGACGGGGATCAGCTACTCATGGTGGCATCAGAAGCACAATCGTCACCATGCGAACCCGAATCACTTGGATGACGACCCGGACATCAACCTGCCGATGTTCGCTCACTCAGCCGAGCAGATTGCGAAACGCGCCGCGATTTTCCGGCCGGTGATCGCGTTTCAGGCGTATCTGTACGTAGTGGTCGGTTCGTTGCTGTTTGTGAGCATGCGGGCGTCGAGCGTCGCGCATCTGTTCACGAGCGGCGCTCGCTATCGAGTCGCTGAGGCGCTGGGGCTCGCGCTGCACTTCGGGCTGTGGGCGATCTTGCTCGCACAGCTTGGCAGCTGGGAGGCCGCCGCGTTGTTCTTACTGGTCAGCCAGGTGACGTTCAGTGTATACAATGTTGCTGTCTTTGCCCCGAACCATAAGGGGATGGAGAATCCGTCCGACGACTGGATCCATGACTTCCTTCGCACCCAAGTGCTGACCTCACGCAACGTCCACGGAGGGCTGGTTGCGGATTTCATGTATGGCGGGCTGAACTACCAAATCGAGCACCACCTGTTCCCGACGCTCCCTCGGAACCAGCTCGGGCGGGTACAGCCGATCGTGCGTGATTTCTGTAGCGAGTTACGCATCCCATACCACGAGACAACAGTCGTGCAGTCCTATCGCGAAATCTTCGGGCATCTACATCGCGTGGGCGCACCGATTCGGAACGGAACG
>CAYGHU010000013.1:5440-13917 GCA_964349785.1 uncultured Dehalococcoidaceae bacterium
TTGTTCATCCGGCCGCACCGACTTCCACCGGCAGCCCGGCTGCCCGCCATTCAGGCAGCCCGTCGGCGAGGCGGAGTGCCTTCAGGCCGCAAGCGCGCAGCTCGCGCACGGCTTCGGCGGCGAGCAGGCAGTACGGGCCCCGGCAGTACGCCACGATCTCGCGATTCCACGGCAGTTCTGGCAACCGCTCGCGCAGTTCCGGCAGCGGCAGCGAGATCGCACCAGGTAGATGACCGGCCCGGTACTCGGGCTTGGGACGCACGTCCAGCAGGATGACGTCGCCCGACTCCATTCGCCGTCTCAGCTCCTCGGAGCCGATGGGCTCCAGTGGGTCGGTGCTCTCGAAAACTTTCTCGATCGCCTGGTCGACCGCAGTGAGCCGTTCGCGCGCGAGGTCGCGGAGCGAAAACCAGAAGCGGACGACCGACTCGTCGGCGATCCGATAATAGATGCGAGGCGGTTCACGGCGCGACACAATCAGCCGGGCATCGGCGAGTAAGCGCAGCTGCCGTGAGGTGTTGGGAACGGAGAGTTCGGCCGCGCGGGCGAGCTCTTCCACTGTCTGCTCACCCTGGCAGACACGGTCGAGTAGCTTGAGTCGGCTCGATGCCGAGAGCGCCGAGGTCACACGAGCGAACTCATCGAAGACATCTACTTGCATGATTAAGCAATCATGCAAGTAACGGGCTCCGCCGTCAAATTGAGTGGCTGCACCGAGAAGACGACACGGGAAAGCACAAGCCGTAACCCCGAAGACGTTGGTCATTGAACTCAAACCGTTGGGGGTAACCTCCATGCCGATTCGACCCCCGGTCTTCGATATCAAGAAACAGCCTCCGCCGCGCGCGCGCCGAGGCCGTGCTGTCCCCACTGCGTCCGGTAGGGGGTTTCATGCCGCATTCCCGCTGCTGCCGTCCTACGTACCGCCCCGTTCGCGATGTAGACACCAAGGAACGGCGCCAACGGCCCGAAAGTCCCCGACTCCTTGCCCGGAAGTCCCTGTCTTGTCGGAGGCGGGCAGGGCAAACTGAATGCGCGAGCATCGCCGGTACTAGGAGAGCGAAATCGATGGAGCCTTCGCTATTGCACACTCGCGACCCACTGTTCACGGTCGATTGCAGCCAGCGTGTGACTTTTTGGAATGAGTCTTGCGAGCGTCTGATCGGCCCGGCTTCCGAGGCGGTGGGGCGGCGTTGCTTCGAGGTGGCTGCCTTCTGCGGTGTGCGTAACGCCGCCCACTGCCGCTTGGACTGCGCCGCGATCGTCGGCGCGCGTCAGGGGCGGATCCCCGCTGGTTTCCGCCTCTGGGTCCATCCACCTCAATCTCCAGCCGATGACGCCGGGGCCGTGATCGCGGCCGCTCCCACTCCTGTGGAGGTTTCAGTGTTGGTCGTCGCGGGGCAGGATGAAGAGGGGCCCTCGGTACTGCACCTCTTGCATGGCGTACGCGCACGGCAGGGAGCGGGACCTATTGGAGTGGCCCCGCCTCAATTTGCCGACCAGGCGCTCCCGCCTGCGCTCACACCTCGCCAGCGTGAAGTGCTGGCAAGGATCGCGCGGGGGGAATCGCCTGCTGAGATTGCGCGAGCGCTGGATCTAACACCGGTGACGGTCCGTAACCACCTGCAAGGAGCGATGGACCGGCTTGGCGTGCACTCCCGGCTCGATGCGGTGTTGATCGCTATGCGGCGGGGCCTGCTGTCTAGCTAATCAAGTCGCAGTCGGCGAGCGAGCGCTGTCGCGATGACCAGCGCTGTGCCGAGCGGGATGCCGGCGATCAGGGCAATCGGCATCGAAACGAGGGGTGAGGGGCGGCTTCGCGGGAAGACGGCAAGCGCCCCACCTGGATGGAAGCTACAGACTAATGCCGACGTGGCATTGAGTCCCCGGCGTTCCGTTCCCGGATCGAAAAACGCCGGTGAAACGGGAATTCGTGCCGATGTCCCCGCGGGGATCCATTGTCCGGCGAGGTAATGCGGGGCGGTGTCGTTGTTCTGGACCACCAGCGTGTCTCCGACCCGCACGGTAAGGCTATCAGGAAGCCCGGCACTGGCCGCGCCCGCCGCGATCCGGACCGCCGTCCCGGGCGGGATATCCAGGCTGACCGTGCGTTGGGGCGGCAACAGCAGCCACCATGCTCCAGCGACGAACCATGCAAGCGCCAGCGCCCCGAGAAACAGGGCGCTGTATTCCATCAGCCATCGCGGAGGGCGAGGGAACTTCGACGCGATGCGCATGCGTGAGCCGCCGAGGGTTGCACCGGTCACCGGCTCGATCGCCCGCACATGGTGTGTCTCCGGTCCCGTTACTGCACGAGGTAGAGCGCGGGGTAGAAGAAGACCCAGACCACGTCCACGAAGTGCCAGTACATGACCGTCGCCGAAACGGGCCAGTTGTTCTCTGGGTACTGACCCCGGCGCGAGCGTACGAACAGGAAGATAAGGAAGAGTATCCCCGTAGCCACGTGGAAGGCGTGCATCCCGGTCATAGAGAAGAACGCGGTCCCGTACGCCTCCGTGGCGGTGAACTCGGCGATGGACCACTCGTACGCTACGCCGCCCATAAAAATCAGGCCCAGCACGATGGTCGCCAGCAGCATCGTGCGGCCATGGCTGCGGTTCTGGTGCTTGAAGGCGGTCTCGGCACGGTATGCAGTGAGGCTGCTCAGCAAGAGGATCGACGTGATCACCAGCCCGAGGCCCTGGTTCAGGTGCGGGTCGCGCTCCGTCCCGGCGATGTAGAAACGCGCGGCCGCGAAGAGAACGAACAGCAGTGCGTCGGAGAAGAAGAACAACCAGAGGCCGAGCCGGTTGATCTGCTCGCGGCTGACATGCCGAGGGGGCTCGGTTGCGTGAGAGGTCGTCAACTCAGCGGCCATCAGTGTGTTTCCTCCTGGGCCCAAAGGCTGGTGATATGCATGAAGTACTGGACGATCAGGAATGCCTTCGCTACGGCGAAGCCCGCAAGCAAGACGACGAGGAGCACTGTTTGGTCGATAGAAACCGCGATGACGTATTCGATGAAGGTCAAGACCGCTAGTATGACGAACACACGCAAGCCGGTTCGCTGTGCTTGGGCCGCCGCGCTCTGAAGCATGTTGGTCATCGTTCTCCTTGCCTTCTAGACTTCGGTGCCGCCCGCAACTGGGGCGGCACCTAGCCGCCCGTGAGGCGCGGCTGTGGGCTCTCCATAGTCGTAGGGGGATCCAGTGATCACCGGTGTGGTGGGGAAGTTGTGGAGCGGCGGGGGCGACGGCACTAGCCATTCGAGTGTGCGCGCGTGCCACGGGTTCGCCTCAGCGGCGCGCCCACGAATCCAGGACGCGACCATGTTCCACATGAAGAACAGGAAGCTGGCTCCGAGCAGGAACGCGGAGATGGAGATGAATACGTTGAGATTCTGATACTCGTTGGGGTAGTCGGCGATCCGCCGGTTCATGCCTTTTACACCGACTTGGAACATTGGGATGAAGACGAACTGGAAGCCGATGAACATGAGCCAGAAATGGATCTGTGCCAGAGTCTCGTTGTAGGTCCGGCCGGTGATTTTGGGAAACCAGTAGTAGATTGCCGCGAACATCGCGAAGATCTCGCCACCGACGATCGTGTAGTGGAAGTGCGAGACCACAAAATACGTGTCGTGCAGATGCAGGTCGGTTGGGACGTCGGCCAGATAGATGCCGGTCAGCCCGCCGATAGTGAAGTTAAATACGACGGCCATAGCGAACAGCATTGGCGGCCGCATCCAGAGGCGACCGCCCCAGATGGTGCCAAGCGCTGCGAGGAAGATCAGCCCGGTGGGAATGGAGATGATCTCCGTGAGCACCAGGAAAGGCGCGTGGAGGTAGTCTTCCATACCACTGGTGAACATATGGTGCGCCCAAACGACGCCGGACAGGGCGACGATGCCCAAGAGCGCGCCTACGGCCCAGCGGTACGCGAAGAGCGGTTTGCGCGAGAAATGCGCGAGCACCTCCAGCACGATGCCGAAACCGGGCAGCACCATCACGTAGACGGCTGGGTGTGAATAGAACCAGAACACATGCTCATACAGCACAGCGCTGCCGCCTTCAGCGGAGTTGAAGAACGAGGTGCCGACCGCACGGTCGAGGAGGATCATGAGCAAGGCCGCGGCGAAGCCCTGGGTGAAGAAGAATGCGATCAACGAGCCGGCGAGTGTCGCCCACACGAAAATGGGCAATCGTCCCCAGGTCATGCCGGGTGCGCGCTCATAGATAATCGTGACGAGCATATTAATGGCCCCGAAGATCGACACGAGACCGAAGGTGATCACCGCAAGGTTGAACAATACCTGGCCGGACTTCGTGAGCACGCTTAGCGGCGGGTAGGCCGTCCAGCCCGTGTCCCATCCGCCCATGAGGACGGCGATGACCAACAGCACCGCCACAGGCGGAACCAGCCAGTAGGTCAGGGCATTCACCCGAGGGAACGCCATGTCTCGCGCGCCGATCATGAGCGGCACGACATAGTTGCCAAAGCCGCCGAGCAATGCGGCGACGGCGACGGCGATCATTGAGATGCCGTGGAACGACATCGCCGCGTTGTACTGATCTTCGTTGAACAGCTGCATGCCCGACTGCATCAACTCGATGCGGATGAGCATGGCGGTGAGGCCTGAGAGGAGAAACAGCGCAATAAAGGTGACGATGTACTGGATGCCGATCACCTTGTGGTCCGGGTTGAATTCGAAGTAGCGGGAGACCCCAACGTTCTCATACTCCGGGACGGGCTGGCCAAACCAGCCTTTCGCCCAGTATGTCCAGCCGCCAACGCCGGCGAGCCAGCCGAGGAGCGCCGGAGGGTAGGCGATCGACCAAGAGAGGTCGGTCTCCCAGAAGCTATGACCCATCGCGAGCCGGATCACTCCCAGTACGGTCATGCCGAGCAGGAAGCCGAGGGCGGCGAAGAAGAATCCGTGCAGCAGGCGCGCGTGCAGTACCCGTGGCAATGCCTACCTCGCTTTCGTGCTCGCGGCCGTGGTCGTTGCTTGCTCGGCGACCCAGGCGTCGAACTCTTCTCCCGTGACTACTCGCACCGCCATCGTCATGCGGGAGTGCAGGAGTCCGCAGAGCTCAGCGCATTGCAGCCGGAAGGCTACGTCTTCTTCGCGGTTGCCCGTCTCGGTGGGCGTGATGTAGACCGTGTTTATCTGGCCGGGAACCGCGTCGATCTTCATCCGGAACGCGGGAATCCAGAACGAATGGAGGACGTCCCCGGGCGGGGCGCTCACGTTGAAGCGCACGCGGCGATCCACCGGAAGCATCAGTTCCGATGCGCTCGTGATAGAGATGCCGCTCTCCGGGTATTCGACGACCCATGCCCATCGAATGCCCGTGATATTGACCTCTAGGTCGGCTGATTTGTCGGAGCGCAGGGAGGCGAGTCCTGTGAGTCCGGGATAGATCATCACGGCGACCGCAAGCGCCGTGGTCCAACCGATCCACGCCTTTGGCACCCACCCGGTACCACGAATCGGCAGGCCGTCTTCCACCGGGTCACCCACCGACCGGAATCGGATAATGCTGTAGATGAGCGCCGCCACGACGAGACCCAGGACTGGCGCCGCCATGTAGGTCATCACCACGAATCCCTCGTCGATGAGGTCTGCTTCTTCGGATGCGACGGTCGGGAAGGGATCCATCGCGGCCGTGCCTATGATGGCGAGTGCCGTGACGATCACCCAGATGAGGCCAGCGAAAAGGAAGTCGCGACGCATCGGTACTCCCGTGGTGTTGAGCGACGGCCCTGTGCCAGCCGCTCCGGGGTTCAATCTACGAACGAGATCTGGGACGCACATGGTGCAGTCGCACCAATTGCGTGCCATTCGCGTTACGTAAGCTGCGATTGGCATCCCAGGGTACGGTCAGTTGAGGGTGAAGACGCTTTCCCGCTCTGGTGTGTCTCAGAACTGTTCCGCCGGGTAGGGACCACTGCAATGCGCGCGAAGAAAGTCGACCGTATTGAGGTCGGCCGCGACAATGCCGGAGATTTTGCCGTGGGAATCGGCGTCGCGCGTGCGTTTCGTGCGCCGTGGCAGGGAGGGGGAGGATCGGGGAAGCAAACGGGAGCAACGAGATGACGGCGCGGCTCAGTTCAGCGCCTGGGTGACTCACCCGCCATCCGACGATGGTCCGGGTGTTGCTCACGCTCGACACGTAGTTGAGAAAGACTATGGGGCCGTTCAGGCCATGGATCTTGGGAGGAAGAAACGATGAGAATCAGGGGCGCCCGTCTGGGCATGTTGCTTGGTGTAGTGCTGCTCGTGGGGATGGTGGTGGCCTGTGGCGGCGATGACGACGAGGATGAGGGGTCTAGCTCGTCCGCGACCGTAACATCCACGAAGTCAGCGGCCACGACTGCCGCTGCCACGTCAACCGCCACGACGTCAGCCGGTAGTGCCGTAACCGCTGAAGGGGTTGAGGTGACGCTCAACGAGTGGAGCGTCAAGCCCGGCGCCACGAAGGCGAAGGCAGGCGATGTCACGTTCAAGGTCACGAATAAGGGCGCGACGCTTCACGAGCTTGCCGTCTTTAAGACTGACCTGGCGGCGGACAAGCTCCCGCAGGCCAGCGGCGCTGTCGATGAGAAGGCGGTCCCGCCGGTTGGCCGGAGCACCCAGTTGATCGGTGGCAAGTCGGAAACGAAGACGTTCAAGCTCAGCGCTGGGAAGTATGTCTTGCTGTGTAACATCCCTGCCCACTACGGCCAGGGCATGCACACTGCCTTCACTGTCGAATAGCGGACGAAGAGGCTCGATCTTTGGGGAGACGGCGTCATCGGCCGCCTCTCCAAAGATCGATTCCACACGCCGCCAGGCCCGGCTACGTACGCACGAGTCCGCCGGCCGGTCGGACGGCGGTGTTAAAGGCCGCGCCGGTATCTCGGCGTCTATGCATCGGGTTCCGGCTCGAATTCGTGCACGGCATCGCAGGCGCGGCACATGGTACGAGACGAAGCCCCCACGTCGACGAGCTCATGCTCATCCTCCTCGTGCCCACAGACTGCGCAATTCCGTGATTCACCGCCGGTTTCATCGAGCCCATCGAGTGACTCTTGCATCGTCCGATCCTCCTCACAGGCATCTAGCTGCAGCTCCGACCAGGTCGTTGCAGAAAGAGGGCTCCTTCCGCTGCTTGCGGATAACAAGCCAACAGATGCGGAGGAGAATCCCCGATAGCCTATGCTAACGCGCGACTGCCCCGCGCGCCGGTTTTGAACTGTCCGTTATCAGACGGGTGGACGACCTCGGCGATCCCACCCGTCTGATAACGGACGACCTCGGCGAAGTGGCTGCGTTGTTTCACGGGGGCCTGGCGAGGCGGCGCTGGTGGGCCCTATCCAGTGGGCCCTATCCAGTGGTCACGCGAACTCTAAGTGAACGCGTCAGCGGTTCTTCCAGTTCGGTACCCGCTTCTCCGCGAAGGCACGCGGCCCTTCCTGCCTGTCCTCAGAGTTGTTGTTGCGCTCCTTGACCTCGCGGGTGAGGACCGCGAGGTGATCGAGCTCCGTGACCCCTTCCGGTGGCGTGGGCATGTTGCGCTTCGTGCGCAGCGTTTCCTTAATCGCCCGGATGGCCAGCGGCGCGCAGAGCTTAACCTCGTTCGCGAGATTTTCCGCTTCTCGGAAGAGCTCGTCCCGGTCCTCCACCAGCACCTGGATGAGGCCGATGTCGTATGCGCGTTCGGCAGTCATGTGCCCGCCGGTGAGTAGGATCCAGGCTGCCTCGCCGGCAGGTGCGAACAGTTCCGGGGTGTCGGCCACGCCTACGGCAGCCAGCGCGCGGCGCGCCTCCGGCATGCCGAAGCGCGACTTCCGGGTGGCGATGCGCATGTCGCATCGGTTCGAGAGTTGCATGCCACCGGCGAGGCAGTAGCCGTCGATCGCCGCGATCACTGGCTTCGGGCAGTTACCCACCGACTGTAATGCGTTCCCGGGGCCTGGCCCGGAACCGAGGCCTTGCCCGGCCGCGTCTTCCTGCGCTCGCCACTTCAGGTCCATTCCTGAGCAGAACGCGCGCCCCCCTTCGCCATAGAGCACCACGACAAGGATGTCGTCGTCCGCGGTGGCGTCGTTGATGGCGGCTTCAACGCCGGTACTGATGTCGGGATTGAGTGCGTTCATCGCCTCCGGACGATTCAATCCGATCCATGCAACTCGCTCGCGCTTCTCATACTTCACGACTGGTGCTGTGGTGGTCATAACGCTCCTTCTCTAGGATGCTCTGTTGCCGTCGACGCGCATCGTCAGGCAGTCCGAACCGGTGGCGGTGACGTTGCTCTGAATGTTGTCCGTCCTTTGACTGCCCCGGAGGGCTGATCGGCGCTCGCGCTGGCACATCGCGCGGGCCCACTCGGGGCGCGGGAACGGCGCGTCTCAATCGCCACCGAGTGAGTACAACTGTGTTGACGACGATCGCGGGTGCATCCTGCGCCGCGGCGCGGCTTCGCGTCAAGCCGC
>CAYGHU010000013.1:14017-15826 GCA_964349785.1 uncultured Dehalococcoidaceae bacterium
ATCAGCATCTGGAGGGAGGCCCAGGGTGAGCACGACAACGGATCGAGGACCCCGTGACTGGCTGGCAGCGCCGTTCGGGCGGCGGGTGGCGCTACGAGTGGGGGCGCTCGGGATGTCGGGCCTCGCGGCTGCGGCGTTGATCGGTTGTGGCGACGATGAGGAGGAGGCGAAGCCGCCTGCTGGTGGCACGTCACAGGCAGTGACCGGCACGCCGACGGCACCACAGGAGGGCGTCACAATCGGAAGCCGGCTCATCCCATATAACTTTCCGGAGCCAGCGGGCAAGACGCCAAAGGTCGGCGGAACCCTGCAGGTGGCCGTCACCTGGGACGTATCGATCATGGACCCGAGCAAGTCTGCGGCCGGGGGTACAGTGACCGTCCCGAATATCGTCTACGACCGTCTGCTTGGTTTTAAGCGCGGCCCGCAGGCCTCCTCGACGTTGGTCGAGGTAGTACCCGAGCTGGCGACAACATGGGAGTCGTCTCCGGATGGGCTGACGTACACGTTCAAGCTCGCGCCGAACGTAAAATGGCAGGATGTCGCACCACTCAATGGGCGCGTCTTCAAGGCTGCTGACGTTAAGTTTGCCTACGAACGCTACTCGAAAGAAGGCGTGCATAAGGCGTATTTCACGAATGTGAAGACTATCGAGACGCCAGACGATTTGACGGTGAAGTTCACCCTCAACCAGCCGCAGCCGGACTTCCTGATCCCGCTCGCGAGCCGATACCTGACGATCCATCCGAAGGAACTCGTGGACTCTGGCGAAATCGACAGGAAGGTCATCGGAACCGGGCCGATGATCTTGACGGATGCGTCGGCGGGCGTTGGCGCGAGCTTCGCGAAAAATCCGGACCACTGGCGCGGCGTGGCCCTGCTCGACGGACTGAACTGCAAGTACGTGCTCGACGCAGCCAATCAACTCGCGTCGTTCCGCACGAAGCAACTCGACTGGGGTTCGCTCATCGGCGGCAATGTACAGGATCTCGAGGCGCTGCTGAAGACGAACCCGGACATTCAGGCAAATGCGACCAAGCCGGTAAACGCCACCTTCTCAATGTCGTTCAACCTGAATAACCCGAAGTATCAGGATGACCGCATCCGGCGCGCGGTCAGCCTGACGATGGACCGCAAGGAGATCATCAACGTCGTGCACACGGGCATCGGTGTGGCGTTGCCTGTTATGCCGTGGACCTTTGTGCTGGATCAACAACCGAGCGAAGAGTCCGGGTTGATGGGTAAATGGTTCCGTACGGACGTTGCCGAAGCGCGGAGCCTGCTTCAGGCGGCTGGCGCTGAGAACCTCGAGTTGCCGATGATCTCGTACAACTACGGCGACGCCTCGAACCGCAAGCCGAACGAGGTGCTGGTCGACCAGATGCGCCGGGCCGGCATTAAGCTCGACGTGAAGAACATCGACTATACGGAGTTCAACTCACAGTGGGTGGGCGCGAAGTATGCCGACCTCGCCGATGGCTGGGCCACGCAAGGTCACGATGCTAACAATTTCTACTACGCGCACATCCACTCCACGTCCGCTGGCAACCGCTGGCATATCAACGATCCAGAGCTTGACCAGTGGGCGGACCAGCAACGTGTCGAGATCAATGTCCAGACGCGGCGTGAAATCCAGCGGAAAATTTGGGATAAGATGCTCGACAAGGCGTACCGCGTCGATAAGCCCGTCCCGCAAGCATTCTCGACGTACCAGCCGTGGCTGCGCGGGCTACGCTGGGCAGGCGCACTCGGCGTGAACTCGTCGTTCTATGATTGGGGACCGCAGATCAAGGACGTCTGGCTGGATAA
>CAYGHU010000013.1:15926-20150 GCA_964349785.1 uncultured Dehalococcoidaceae bacterium
TGAACTCGTCGTTCTATGATTGGGGACCGCAGATCAAGGACGTCTGGCTGGATAAGTAACGATGTTGAGATAATATATGTGACCGCTCAGGCGACGATGCCTGCCGCCTGCAGCCGCGCTACCTCCTCGGGGGTGAGGCCGAGCAGCTGGCCTAGCACCTCTTCATTGTGAGCGCCCGGGACAGGAGCGGGCAGCCGCAGCCGAGGACGAGCCGCCGACAAATGCCACGGGTTGCCGTCGTAGAGGCGGTCGCCCGGGAACTCAGGGCAGAGATCGAAGTGCTCGCCGCGATGCTGGTGGTGCGGGTCCGTGACTACCTCGATAGCGCTCAGCACGGGCAGCGCGGCAACCCCGGCCGCCTGTAGCCGGGCCGCCAGGAGGCTGGCTTCCTGTCCGCGCGTCCATTTACTGATGGCGGCATCGAGTTCCACGCGTGCCGCGCGCCGGCTCGCGGCGGTCGCGAATGCGATGCGCTCCAGCCAATCGGGATGTCCAGTCGTCTGAGCAACAGCCCGCCACTCCTCGTCGGAAGCGCACGCAATGGCGATCCACTGGTCCCCCGCGCAGGGATAGATGCCATGCGGCGCCAGGACGCGGTGCGTATTGCCCTGTGGTCCCATGGCGCGGCCGTTCCACTCCAGTTCGATGATTGCCTCGGCAATGCCGCATAGCCCGGCTTCGCTCTGCGCCAACTCGATCAACTGGCCCTCGCCCGTGAGGTTGCGATGGTGGAGCGCCGACATCACAGCGAGCATCCCGTACCCGGCGGAGATCGGGTCGAGCTCCGATGCGTCCTCGACCAGGCGCCCGTCCGGGTAGCCGTAGAGGCTCTTCGTGCCGTGCAACGCGGTGAGCGTCGGCCCATACGATAGAAGGTCGGCCCATGGCCCATCGCGGCCCGAGGCGGAGAGCGCGCAGATGACGAGGTGCGGATGCTCAGCGAGGAGGCCCGCGTAGTCTAGCCCGAGGGCTGGCATGACGCGTGCGGCGAAGTTGTCGATCATCACGTCCGCCGTGCCGAGGAGACTCCGAAAGAGGCGACGACCCTCTGTCTCAGCCAGATTGAGCTGGATCGACCGCCTGTTGCGGTAGAGCCACTCCCAAGCCCCCGGGTGCGATGGGTCGGACTGCCCTGGCAGCGCACGAGGGCGGCTGGCTGTCTCGACGGCGATGACGTCCGCGCCCCAGTCAGCGAGGTAACGTGCGAGCAACGGGCCAGCCCACACCTGTCCAAGGTCGATGACTCGGATCCCGGAGAGCAGGAGGCTGCCTGAATGTGTGCTGCCTGTGCGCCGCGCTGCGACGGCAGGTCGTTCCGCGCGCCAGCGTTCCGCGGGCGCATCTTTCGGCTCCGGCGGCGCTCCGGGCGGCTCCCACGCGGTGACCGAGAAGCGGTAGGGCGCGCCGGGCACGCGCAACGGTGGCTCGACCCCCGGCGCGCGCACCAGGAACTCCCGTGCCGCAAGGTGCTCTGACGCCAGTACGTCCGCGACAGTGTGCACCGGCTGAAACGAGATGCGGAGGGCCCTAGTCTGCTCCCAAATGTCTGCGGTCGTATGTTCTCGGAACCACGCCGCGAGGTGGCCTCGGAGCGCTTCCACTTGTGGTGCGGTCAGATCGCGCGTCACGGCGGGCTGGACGGAGGCGTACTCCGGCCTCCGGCCCCATTCAGGATCGCCTGCCATGCGTTCGAGGAAGGAGTGCCACTGCCGGTCCATCAGCGTGACAACGTCGAAGTTCCCATCCTTCGTCTCGTAGATGCCCCACGCGCCGCCGCCGAAGCGCCGCCCGCCGCGCACAGGCGTGGGGTATCCGCCGTAGACCACGCGCTCGAAGCCGATCCCTGCCACGCCGGACGTGACCGCATCCATCACCCCCACATCGACGAACTGGCCCTCACCCGTGCGGTCGCGATGCACGATGGCGAGCGCGGTGGCCGCCGCCGCATGCACGCCGCCGAACTGGATCTCGGCCAGGTCGAGCGGCGCGGTGAGCGGGGTGTCCTCGGGATCTCCGAGCCGGTACGCGACGCCTGATCCGGCGTACGCTTGCAGTGCATGGCCTCGCCAGTCGGCGTAGGGGCCGGTTGAGCCGAACGGGGTGACTGCGGTGACGATGAGCGACGGGCGACCTCTGCGGACAGCGTCGGCGTCGAGGCCAAGTGCATGTGCCTCGATGGGTTGATACGAGTGCAAAAGGATGTCTGCTTCGTCGAGCAGCGCCTCGAACCGAGTGCGATCTTCGGGCGTGCGGAGATCCAGTTCGACGCCGCGCTTGCCGCCGCTCAGCCATACGAAGAGCCCGCTGTGCTTCGCATCAGGAAGGTCCGCGGGAAAGGGCCCGTATCCCCGCAGCGGGTCGCCGCCTGGCGGCTCGATCTGGATGCACTCCGCTCCGAGGTCGCGTAGCAGCTTGCCGGTGTAGGCGACGGCCTTCCCTTCGCCGATTTGCAGGATACGCAGCCCTGAGAGCGGCCCGCTCATCCCGTTGCCTCCTCGTCTGGCCTTGCGTCTTGGCAGTTACCCCCGTGGCAGCCCGAGTCCGCGCGTGGCGATGATGTTGCGCTGCACTTCGGAGGTGCCGCCGCCGATCGTGAACGGGATCGTGGACAACAGCCGGTGCGTGAAGTACGCGTGCAGCGGTGTCCATGAGTCGTCTTCGTCCCAGATGTTCGCGTACAGGCCCAGCACCTTGATGCCTGTCCGGGCGCTGCGCTGCATGAGCTCCGTAAGGAACAACTTCCCCATCGACGCCTCGTAGTTTGGGATGAGCCCTTGCGCTTGCATCGAGACGATCCGCAGCGACAGGTTCTGTCCGACCGCCGCTTCGATATAGCGATCGGTCACCTCTGTGCGCCGCGCGCCGTTCAGGCTGGTGCGTGATTTGCCTGCGGCGCTGCGCGAGTAGGCGATGAGCCGCTCGATCTCACGCTGGATGGCGACGGCGCCGCCAATGCTCGACCGCTCATAGTCGAGCAGGGTCATCGCGACGTACCAGCCGCGGTTCTCCTCGCCGACCACGTTGACGGGCACGCGCACGTCCTCGAAGAACGTTTCGTTGAACCCATGCTCCCACGCCATGTTGATCAGCGGGCGGATCGTGATGCCTGGGGTATGGATGTCGTCGATGAGCAGGAATGAAATACCGCGGTGCTTCGGCGCCCCCTGGTCGGTGCGCACGAGCGCGAAAATGGAGTCCGCGTGATGCGCGCCGGATGTCCAGATCTTCTGGCCGTTCACCACGTACTCGTCGCCGTCCCGTACGGCCCGGGTCTGCAGCGAACCGAGGTCAGAGCCGGCGCCCGGTTCGGAGTAGCCCTGCGCCCACGACACCTCGCCCGCCAGGATTGCTGGCAGATACTTGGCGCGCTGTTCGGGGGTGCCGTGCGCGATTAGAGTCGGCCCGAGCATCATGACGCCCGAACCGCCGACGCCGGGAGGAGCTCCGGCCTCCGATAACTCGTGGCTCAGCACAGCCTGTTCGATTGACGACATCCCCGCCCCGCCGTACTCCACTGGCCAGTGCGGCGCCACCCAGCCACGGCTGGCGAGGGCGGCAGCCCATGCCTGTGCCGCGTTGCTTCGTTCCGCGTCGGAGGCCACGCGATCAGCGCGCCACCCTCCTTCCCAGCCGCCATCCCGGCCCTCGGCTGCGCGGCGGCGATAAAACTCCGGCAGATGTCCTTCGACGAAGCTGCGCACGTCGCGCCGGAACGCGCTCTGCTCCGCTGTGTCGCTCCAGTCCATCGTGATGCTCCTTTTCCGTTATTGACCGTTCGGGCCTGGCCGACGCTAAGTGGTTTCACGCTCGATACGGCGTGATGCATTGTATGTGATTGTGAATCATGTTTGTGGTGACTATCGCCGCCCTGGCCTCATTGACCGACGCCCTCGGGGTATACATTCGTGGGATTACGACTATAATCCGCGCCATCATGTACGTGTTGCCTCCACAGGAGGCCCCACGCCAAGTCCAGAGGGGGATCGACCGTGACCACAGACCAAGACATAGATCGTCGAGATTGGCTGAGCCGACGGCTCGGGCGGCGTGCGACGCTACGTGGGGCAGCGCTGGGGGCGTCCGGCATCGCGGCGGCGGCGCTGATCGGCTGCGGCGGAGATGACAACGAAGAAGGGGACAAGGCACCCTCAGGAGCTACCTCGGAACCGACGAAGGCCGTCGCCGTCGACCCGCGATACGCGAAGGACCCGGACCTGCCGTACC
>CAYGHU010000014.1:0-20066 GCA_964349785.1 uncultured Dehalococcoidaceae bacterium
CCCCCGCACCCCGCCAGCACGAACAGCATCGAGGAAAGCAGCACAACCGCAGGCAGCCACAGACGCACGCGGCGCATCATTCCAGCCTTCGAGCAGTGGGAGCGGCTCTCGGGTCCAGTCAGCGTTCCATAGTGAACCTTGAGCCCGCCGAGTGCATGTCCACAAGGTTCGTGTCGAGGACAGATTCGCCGCGGCGTCAACCCAGATCGGCGGGACCCATGCTAAACGCGACTGATGCCACTCCGCGTTCTTAAGAAGACGTGCTACCACTCATGCGGGCGCGGCAGCAGTGGGGCAGTCAACTGAGCAGATGACTGGGACACGGTTGCTTCGGAGTACTGGCCGGAAGCGAACCGCGTTAGATGTTCCCCTTGGTACTCCCGCGAAAACGTGCTAACTGCTCACTGAGGACTGGACGTAACAGGCAACCAGCCGAGGAGACGCAGACCCCCGAAAAAAACGAAAAAGCGAAAGGACGAATCATTTCCGAATCTGAAAAAGGTATTCGTTTGCTTCGTTTGGTACCGCTGTTACGCGACCTTCGCCCGTCGCAGCCGCAGCGAGTTCGTCATGACCGACACTGAGCTCACCGCCATCGCCCCAGCCGCCACGATCGGGTTCAGGAACCCCTGCTCCCCGAACACCGGCCGCAGCACCCACGGCACCTCTGCCCCGCCGAGGAGCCCCTGGAACACCAGGTACCCCAGCCCTGCCGCCACCGGGATCAGCAGCACGTTGTACCCGAACGCCCACCCGAGGTTCTGGTACATCGTCCGCATCGTCGCCCGGCTCAGCGCCACCGCCGTCGCCACCCCTCCGAGGTCCGCGCGCATCAGCGTCACCGGCGCCGCCTCCATCGCCACGTCCGTCCCCGTCCCGATGGCGATCCCCACGTCCGCCGCCGCCAGCGCCGGCGCATCGTTGATCCCGTCCCCCACCATCGCCACCCGGTGGCCCGCCTCCTGCAGCTCGCGGATGACCTCGGTCTTCCCTTCGGGCCGCATCCCCGCGATGACCCGCCCGATGCCCGCCTCCCGCGCTACCGCCTCGGCCGTCGCCTGCTGGTCGCCGGTCAGCATCACCACCTCGACGCCCATCTGTCGCAGCCGTGCCACAGCGCTGGCCGAGGACGCCCGGACCCGGTCCGCAACCGCGATCAGCCCCACCGCGCTCCCGTCGATGGCGACCAGCAACGGCGTCTGCCCCAGCCGCGACCGCTCTCCGGCGAGCGCTTCGAGGGCGCCCGCCGCCACCCCGTTGCTCGTCAGCAGCTCCGCATTGCCGGCCAGCACCCGCCGCTCCCCGAACGCCGCCTCGATCCCCTGGCCGACGACCGCGCGGAACGTGTCCGGCCAATCGAGGTTGAGCCCCCGCCGTTCCGCCTCCCCCACCACCGCCGAGGCCAGCGGATGCTCTGAACCGCGTTCCGCCGAAGCCACCAGCCGCACCAGTTCATCGGCGTCCAGTTGGGCCCTGGGCAACGTCTCCACGCCCACGACATCCGGCCGCCCTTCGGTCACCGTCCCCGTCTTGTCTAGCACGACCGTGTCGATGTGCCGCGCAAGCTCCAGCGCCTCGGCGTTGCGGATCAGGACGCCATGCCGCGCGCCCAGGCCGGTCCCGACCATGATCGCCGTCGGCGTCGCCAGCCCCAGCGCGCACGGGCACGCGATGATCAGCACCGTCACCGCATTCAGCAGCGCCAGCGTGAACGCCGGGTCCGGCCCGAACGCCCACCACACTCCGAACGTGAGCAGCGCGATCCCCATCACCGCCGGCACGAACACGCCGGCGATGTTGTCCGCCAGCCGCTGGATCGGTGCCTTCGACCCCTGCGCCTCCTCGACCAGCCGGATGATGTGCGCCAGCGCCGAGTCCGCGCCCACCGCCGTCGCGCGCACCCGCAGCAGCCCCGTCGAGTTCATCGTCGCCCCGAACACGCTGTCCCCTGGCGCCTTCGCCACAGGCATCGACTCGCCCGTGAGCATGGACTCGTCTACCGCCGAGGCCCCGGACACTACCTCGCCGTCCACAGGGATCTGCTCGCTCGGCCGGATCACCACCAGGTCGCCGGGCTGCACCGCGCTCAGCGGGATCTCGTACTCCTCCCCATCCTCGATCACCCGCGCCAGCTTCGGCCGCAGCGCGATCAGCGCGCGCACCGCCTGCGAGGTCTGCCCCTTCGCCCGCGCCTCCAGCAGCCGTCCCAGCAGCACCAGCGCGATGATCGCCGCCGAGGTGTCGAAGTACGTCACCACCTCGAACCCCACCGCCGACCCGCCGCCGTGCCCGTGCCCCCCGACCGACTCGAACGCCTGCGGAAGGAACGTCGCCACCACCGAGTACCCGTACGCGACGCTCGTGCCGACGGCGATCAGCGTGTTCATGTCCGCCGCCCCGTGGCGGCCAATGCGCCATGCTCCCGAGTAGAATCGCCAGCCCGCCCAGAACTGCACCGGCGTCGCGACGAGGAAGAAGAGCGGGTGCATCACCCGCGCCGGCACATCCTCCAGTCCCGGGACGTGCACCCATTGCATCCCGGCCATCAGGAAGACCGCCGCCGCGAGCGCGGACCAGGTCCGGAGTCGCAGCGCCCGCACCTCCGCATAGCGTTCAGACTCTACGCGGTCGCGCGCCTGGGCTTCGTCCTCGCCCGCCTCCTGAGTCCGGAGCGTGTACCCGGCCCGGTCGACCGCCGCCCGCAGCGCCTCGGCATCGGCGGTCGCGGCATCGAGGATAGTGACCGTCGCCTCCTCGGTCGCCAGGTTCACCGAGGCCTGCTCCACCCCCGGCACCGAGGACAGCGCCCGCTCGACCCGCCGCACGCACGAGGCGCAGGTCATCCCCTGTACGCCGAAGCGCAGCACCTCCCCCGTTTCATGACCGCGGGCAACCGTAGGGGTCGCTGTCACCGCTCCGGCCCTACTTGTTCGCGAGCGCGTATAGCTCGACCAGCTCGTCCAGGACGCCGGCATCGCCCCGGTGCATCCCATCGACGACGCAATGGCGCAAGTGGCCGCTCAGCATCATGGACTCCATTTTCTCGATGGCCCGCCTCACCGCATACGTCTGCTTCAGCACGTCGACGCAGTACGTGTCCTGCTCGATCATCCGCCGCACGCCGGCGAGATGCCCCTCGATGTACGAGAGGCGGCGGAGGACATCGCGTTGTGTGTCCTGGTCCATCGGGCTCCTCTAGTGAGCGGGATCGGCCGGCGTGGCGAGCGCCGCCTCGATCGGCTGCCCCCATGGCATCGTGACCGTCTGGACATCGAACTGGTATGTGCCGCTACCTTCGAGGCGTGAGCGGAGCCGCTCGCCGGCGGCGCGTCCGACCAGCATCGTCCGCCCGCAACAGCACGACTCGGGCTCCTGGTCTGCGACCGCACGGCTGTACGCAAACCCCGCCGTGCAGCCGCAGGGGCAGTCGTAGTTGACCTCTGCCCCATCATCGGTCGCCGTCACGCGATAGGCGGGATGCGTTGCAGCACCTCCGTTGCCGTGCCCTCCGGCCTTCGAGGGCGCATCGACCGCTTCGCCGAGCGGATAGCCCTCTTCAGCGAGCGCGGAAGCGAGCACATCGAGGACGGCGCCCCTCTCGATCTCCACCGAGAAGCGCTTGCCTTCCACATCTCCGTTGAGGAAGCGGGCGCCCGCCTGAGACTCGACCGTCTTCTGAATGGTCGCCACACAGTGGTCGCATGTGATGTCCGGCGCGTAGAGCGTGAGTTGAGGCATGCTTGCCACCTCCTTCTTCTGATCATACCAGCACCCAGGGGGTAGGGGTCGAGTCAACTCGAAGAGATCGCCGGGATCGAATGCTGTGGCCGTACCGGCCACCACACGTGAGCCAAAACCGACGGCCCGACATGGATAGATGGGCTCTTCATCGGGGAATATCGCGGCCCGCGTTTCCCATGGGCCCAGGGCTCGCCCACCGCTCAAAGGCATCGAGCATCAGCACGAGGCACTTCACGCTGCCGCCGGCCTTGATGAACTCGTCAGTCGGAGTCGCGAGGCAACGGCGTCCCCGTTGGCGCAGCTCAGCGCAAGTTCGCTCGCATCCATCGTTCATCACTACGTTCTCATCAACGATTAGGGCGTTGCACGCGAACCGTTCCGCCTCCCCCCTGGGCACCGGAATCAGGTCCGGGAAGTGCCGGCCGAGGATCTCTCGCGCTTTAGCACTGAACGCGGGCGGGTAGTACAGCGCCCGTCCCTCACCCAGCGGACAGAAGCATGTGTCGAGGTGGTAGAAGCGCGGGTTGACCAGCTCGAGCCGCACCACTGGCTGCCCCAACAGCAGGTCGAGGTGGTCCAGGGCACCTCCCTCGGTGCGGAACCGATAGCCGGCGAACACCTGATCGCCACTCGGCAGGACATCGCCTTCCCCTTCCCAGGAGTGGGGCTCGGGGATCGTCTCGATCTGATAGCCGTGCTTCCGAAACCACAGGGTGAACAGCTCCGCCTCGGGTTGCCGTTCAGGGAATCGGAAGTTAGAGCGGATGAAGCGCCTCCCTGCGACGACTCCCGCATTGGCGGCAAACGTCATGTCCGGGACGTCCACACCCGGCTCAACGAGTTCCACCTGCACTCCCAGCCCCTCGATGAGCTCCCGCAACATCGCCCACTGCTCGTGCGCGGCAATCTGCGCCACCGCGTTCAACCGGCGCATCCAGGGGTTGATCTCATAGTCAATCCTGAAGTGCACTGGCTCGCACATCAGGACTCGATGGGTCATTGCTGCTCCTGCCTCACGATGCGGGCGCCTCCAAATGCCCTTGCAACGCGGCGATTTTCTGAAAGATGAATCCCCTCAGTTGACACGAACCGTAATATCATTGCCACGGTCTACGCACCCACCGGGATCGTGCTACACACGCATACTTGTTCGCAGAGACGGGGATGGATCATGGGGCAGTACATTCTTCGGCGTCTCCTGTTGGCGATTCCGACGCTCTTCGTCGTCTCGATCCTGGTCTTCTCGCTCGTCAGGCTGGTTCCCGGCGATGTCGTGATGGCGAGGCTCTCTGAGAGCGGATACGTCACCGACGACCAACTGGCCGAGATGCGGGCCGAGCTCGGCATCGACCGTAACCCTGTCGTCCAGTACCTCGACTGGGGTTCCGGCATCATTCGCGGCGACTTCGGCAGATCGTTGTGGGACGACAATGAGGTGCTGCCGACCATCGTCGGGCGCATGGGGATATCGATGGAGATCGCCTTCTTCGCGATCCTGACCGCTATCTTCATCGCGATACCGATCGGCGTGATATCCGCCGTCAAACAGAATACCTGGGTCGACTACGTCGCTCGCCTGTTTGCGGTTACCGGTCTTTCGCTACCAGACTTTTGGATCGCGACCATGCTGCTGCTGTTCTTATCGGTGCAGGTAGGCTGGTTACCTGAGTTCGGCTGGTTCAAGCCATGGGAGCACCCGTGGCAGAACTTTCTCGCTATCATCTTCCCGGCTCTGATCGTCGGCTATCGCTTCTCGGCCGTGAGCGCACGCATGACCCGTTCTGCGATGCTCGAAGTCATGCGGGAGGACTATGTCCGGACGGCGCGTGCCAAGGGCTTGAGTGACCGGACCGTGATCATCAAGCACGCCTTGCGCAACGGCTTGATCCCGGTGATTACGATCATGGGCTCACAAGTGAGCTTCCTGCTGGGCGGTCTCGTAATCCTAGAACAGATATTCTCGTTGCCGGGGATGGGACGTTACACATATGACGCTGTGATTCGGCGTGACTATACCGTCGTCCAGGGAACGGTCATGGTCATGGCCGCCGTCTACGTTCTAGTGAACCTCGTGATCGACCTATCCTACGCGTTGATTGACCCGCGCATCCGCTACTCGTAGGCGGCCAGCGCAGGACTGAGGGGGGATACTATGGCAGCAACACCGGTAACGGCTGAGGGCGCACTTGCCGCCCAATTCCGCCGTAAACAACGGCACCCGGCCTTGGATGTCACGATTCGGGTGGCGAAGAACCCCGTGGGCGCCGTCTTCGGTACCGTTATCATCGTCCTCGTTCTGATGGCGGTGCTGTCGTACTGGATTACCCCGTACGACCCACTTCAGACCTCCATCGAGACATTCCAGTCTCCGAACTGGACGCACCCGTTCGGCACCGACGACATCGGCCGCGATCAGTACACCCGCGTGGTGTACGGAGCTCGCCCGGCGCTGACGATCGGTATCCTCTCGGTCATCCTCGGTGTCGGCAGCGGGTCCGTCATTGGACTGGTGTCTGGTTACCTGGGCGGGAAGGTCGACCTGGTCGTCCAGCGGTTCGTGGACGGTGTCGTAGCGCTACCCAGCCTGGTGCTGATCCTGGCGCTGGTCTCAGTGCTTGGTCCAAGTCTGCGGAACGCGCTCTTCGCCATCGCGATCGTCTCCGCTGCCGGTGTGTCGCGCGTCATTCGTGGTGCGGTCATCTCGGTGAAGCAGAATGTGTATATCGAGGCCGCGCGCACGCTCGGCGCGACGAACATGCGGCTCATGTTCCGGCACGTCTTGCCGAACGTCGTGGCGCCCATCCTGATCTTGATTTCGTCATCGCTGGGAAGCGCCGTACTGCTTGATGCATCTCTGAGCTTCCTTGGACTGGGTACGCAGCCGCCGACGCCGTCATGGGGCTTGATGCTCTCTACATCTGGACGGCGGTACATGGAGACCGCTCCCTATCTCGCCATCATTCCTGGTCTCTTCATCAGCGTCACCGTGCTCTCGTTCAACATGATCGGTGACACCATCCGTGACATCCTTGACCCGCGTCTGCGAGGCTCGCGCTGACAGGCAGTCACGAAGGTTGATGCAAAGACACCGCCGCCCGTGAGGGCGGCGGTGTCTCGTTCTTTCTCGACTTAGCCCTGTCTGACGCCCTACCTCACGGCGGCAACCATCGCATCGCCAGTCTGCGACCCCGCGAGGCTGCCCAAAGCCCGAGTCGCTTCCGCGAATAACGGAGCGAATGCCGGCATCGACTGCCGCGCGAGCACGTGGCGAGCGAAACGCCGTCCGAGCTCCCCGGGATGGACGGTCGTGCGTACTTGGGAGAAGCCGGCGGCCCGAAGCGCCTCCGCGAGCGTCGCGGTGTCCCAGCGCCGCATCTCGACCAGTGTGCATCGCTGTACGTGCGGTGTGAGCGCCTCGATCATCGGAATGCCAAGGGCTGGCGTAAGTAGAGTCTCTCCGTAGGCACGCCTTCCGGCGGCGGCTTGCACCAGGGCATCAGTATGCCGCTTTGCGGCTTCGCCCTCGTGCGGCAATACGAGCGTGTAACGGCGCTCGATCGGCGGTTCTTGGATGCGGCGTATGTAGGTGTAGAGTAAGGTCTCGGCGCCCTCCCACAGCAGCAAGGTCTCGAACTCAGGGATATCGAGTCGCCAGTCCTGATATGAGGCTCGCAGCACTCCGCCCGGACGAAGTACGCGCGCGGCCTCATACAGGACCGCAACCGCATCCGCTGCTTCCTCGATAGAAGAGGCCGCGGTCACTAGGTCGAACGTCGCGTTCCCGAACGGAAGACGGCCGCCGTCTGCGAGCACGAAGCGCGCATTTGGAAGATGCAGTCGCTGTGCGTTCGCGGTGCTCACGTGGACGCGTCTCGGCGATGGGTCGACGCCTATCACCTCGGTGTCGGGCACTGCGGCAGCGATCGGGAGCGCTGGCCACCCGTCGCCAGGGCCGATATCGAGGATGTGCGCGCCGCCAGCGGGCAGATGCGCGACGTAGTCGGCGATCCGCGCAGCCTCGGCCCAGTGTGCCTCGCTGTACGCGTCGTACGGGACATCGACGAATGGCAATTGTCCGTCGCGCTGAAGCGGCATCAATTCGTACAGACCGCGAGCTGATTCGAGGTGTTCGGGTGAAAGCCGCGCGAAGAGCCACTGCTCGATGTCGGTGAGCGGGATGTCCGCCAGTTTCAGTCTCGGCATGCTCACTTGGGCAGCTAGAACGGGCTTCCGGTGCGTACGGTGCGCTCGATGGCATACAGCACCAAAAGACCGACTGCCACCGCGATCCACTTCCAATAGAAGCGGCCAGGATCTTCGAGGAGGTTCATCGTGCTACCAGCCTAAGCCGCGCTGGCAGTTAGCGCAGCATCGACGCGACCTCGCGCGCGATTGGGATGCACGAGGTCAGCCCGGGCGACTCGATGCCGCCCAGATGGACGTACCCTCGGTCATGCCACAGGAGGAAGTCCGCCGCGGGTGCATGCGGGCCGCCCAGCTTCGGCCGGTATCCGACCTGGCCCGGGGCGATGTCCTCGTCCTGTAGCGCGGGGAGCAAACGTTGTGCGGACGCGAGGAACCTGGCGCGTGCCGAATCGTCGTTCCGATAACTCAGCGGCGCGCCTTTCGGCATCCATTCGGCGTCCGGCCCGAGATGCATCGCTGCGTCGAGATCGATCGTGACGTGTACGCCAAGGCCATGCGCATTCTGCTCGGGAAGCGGGTACACGAGATGAGTCACGCTGCTCGCGAGTCTGGGGTTGACTACGTCGTAATAGCGCCCCCGGCTGACGTACTGTCGCAGGACAGGCACACCCTGTGCCCCATCGAGTGGATAGCCGAGCGCTTCGGCCATATCCGGTGCACCATGGCCGGCCGCATTGACCACAGCCGCACATCGGATCGCCGTCCGCCCGCCGTCCGGGTCGCGCAGCTCGAGACGAAATCCACCGTCGATGCGCGAGCCAGCATGCACCTCGTGCCGGTACGCAAACAGAGCGCCATCGTCGCGGGCGGAGGTCTCGAAAGATCGGGCGAGTGCGACCTGATCCACGATGCCGGTGGTGGGTGATAGCAGGGCTGCCAGCGCGGGCACGGCGGGTTCCAGCGAACGTGCTTCAGCCGCGGTCAGCCGCCGGATGCCGGGGACTCCATTCGCTCGCGCCTGCGCCTCGATTGAATCGAGTTCGCCGAGATCGTCACCCGCGATGGCGACAATCAGCTTGCCTGTGCGGCGCACCGGGACGTTGCGTGACTCGCACCATGCGTACAGCGCCGGGTTTCCGGCCAGGCTGAGCCTGTGTTTCCACAAGCCGGCGGGGTAGTAGATACCGGAGTGGACGACGCCGCTGTTATGCGAACTGGTCTCGCGCGCATATGACTCATGACGCTCCACGACGACGACGGAGCGCTCCCGTGCGAGTTCGGCAGCGACGGCGAGGCCGACCACACCGGCGCCGATGACCACGACTTCCGCGTCAAAGGACGAAGCAACATGCACGACTGCCGCCACCTCTCGCGACTGACCATTGTCGCCCTGTGGGGGCGAGGCGCAAAATACGCTCGTGCGACTGAGCAGCGTGACCATCCCCGGCCAGGTTCAAGAGCAATTGGCCAAAGCGGCCCTCGAACGGCCGTATCACCTTGTGCTGCTGGACGACGACGACCATAGCTATCAATACGTGATCGAGATGCTCGGCGCCGTACTCGGATACGCGACTGGGAAAGCGTACGCGCTTGCCTGCATCGTCGACGCGGAAGGCCGCGCGATGATCGAGACCGGAAGCCACGATCAAGTCACGCGACACCAGCGGCAGATCCACGCCTACGGCCCCGACCCGAGGGTATCGCGTTGTCGCGGCTCGATGTCGGCGGTTGTCCAGGAGGCGTCATGACCGTTGGGCACGCGCGTGCGGCTGTAGAGCCGTGTAATCTGGCACGCGAAAGCCTCGGCAAGCGCGCCGAGAATCCGGAGTTCGCGTCTCGCCCCGCCTTCAGCTTCGTGGACGGCGAGCATGTCGAGCGCTGGACCTACGCCGAGGCGTGGGCCGAAGTGAGACGCATCGCTCGCGGCCTGCTTTCGAAAGGGCTCGTCCCCGGCGATCGCCTCCTCATCCGGCTGCCGCATTCGCCTGCGTACGCGTTCACGTTCTTCGCGGCGAACCTCGCTGGCCTTGTGCCCGTCCCGGCGTCGCCTCAGCTGACGCGAGAAGAAGCCGAGTTTCTCGCAAAGGATTCGGAGGCGCGGGCGATGGCGCTGACCCGCGACGGGCTGCTGCCTGGGTACCGCGGCCTGGAACTGTTTCCGGAAGATATAGCCCACCTCGATGGAGGCGGACTGTTGCCAGAAACTACAGCCGAGGATCCGGCATACCTCATCTACACATCCGGCACCACAGCGCGGCCCAAAGGCGTGCTGCACGCGCAACGAGTGCTACGAGGCCGTGCCCTCATGGCGACCGGTGCGTGGGAAGCATTCGGCCCCACGGATGTGACGATGCATGCGGGGACGCTCAACTGGTCATACACGATGGGTGTAGGCCTCATGGATCCCTGGGCGGCTGGCGCTCACGCCATGCTGGTCTCAGCGGGCGTCGGCGCCGCCTCCTGGCCGCGGCTGATCGAGCAGTACGGCGTCACCGTGTTCGTGGCCGTGCCCACCGTATACCGCCAGATGTTGAAGTACGGGCGGCCTGAGGGCTGTGACCTCTCGGCGCTCCGGTATGGCCTGTGCGCGGGCGAAGCGCTGTCTCCCACCATTGCCGAAGAATGGCGTATCCGCGTAGGTACAGAGCTCTATGAGGCGCTAGGGATGACCGAGTGCAGCACGTACATCTCGTCCGGGCCGGGTGTCCCCGTGCATCCTGGTTCGCCCGGCAGGCCGCAGCCAGGAAGGCAGGTAGTGATCCTGCCGGAAGACGGAGGCGAGCAGCCCCTGCCTCCAGGCGAGGTGGGGCTGCTCGCGATACACAGGTCGGATCCCGGCCTGATGCTCGGATACTGGCGGCGGCCGGATGAGGAAACCGCGGTCTTTCGCGGAGACTGGTTTATCGGAGGCGACCGCGCCTCAATCGACTCCGATGGGTACGTCTGGTTCCGCGGCCGCGCCGACGACACGATCAAGTCATTTGGCTACCGGCTCTCTCCGGTAGAGATCGAGGCGGCGCTCTCCTTGTGCCCCGGGGTGGCGGAAGTTGCGGTGGTCGGCCTCCCGATCGACGCCGTCAAGACGCTGGTCCTGGCCTGCGTAGTGCCGCAACCCGGCGTGGGGCTTACGGACGGCGTCATGCGGGAACATGCGGAGCGACATCTGGCGGAATACAAACGTCCGCATCAGTACCGAGTGGTCGAGTCCTTGCCACGTACCGCCAACGGCAAGTTGCAGCGTCGCCTGCTGCTCGACCGGCTGCGCACACCAGCAATCTAAGAGTCTGCGGATCCCATAGGCAGCCTTCGCAACAGCAGATAACCGATCACCCCGCTCGCAATTGAACCTACGAAGATGCCGACCTTCGCGTGGGTAAGCAGCGCCTCGTCCGTGTAGGCGAGCTGTGCGACGAAGAGCGCCACTGTGAACCCGATGCCACCAAGGGCGCCTACGCCCAGCACACCAGACCATGTAGTGCCCCTGGGGAGGTGCGCGCCGAGCCGGACGGCGACCCATGCCCCCAGCAGGATGCCTGCGGGCTTTCCGAGTAACAATCCGAATGCGATCCCCCAGGTCAGGCTCTCTCCAAATGCGGCCGAAAGCGTGTCGCCCCGTAGGTCGACCCCGGCGTTTGCCAGAGCGAAGATGGGCACAATCAGGAACGCTACCCATGGGTTGAGTCCATGCTCCAGCCGGTCGAGCGGAGCGACCGCATGCTCACCGAGCTGACGCAGCCGCCGCAGCGCGTCGGTGCCGTGGTTGTGGTTCGCCTCTGCGCTGGAGGCCGACAGTTCCCTCTGGAGCGAATGCAACAAGCGCTGCGCCTCATCCAGGAGCTCCCCAAGTGGAAACCGGGATCGGACCGGAGTGAGCAGGCCGAGGGCAACCCCGACCGTCGTGGCATGGACGCCGGACTTGAGCACGGCGGCCCATGTCAGGATTCCGAGGATGACATACACGTACAGCGCCAGTACGCCGAGCCGGTTCAGCGTGTAGACCAGGCCCAACAACGCGATCCCGAGCAGCAATGGCCCGAAGTCGACTGAGTCGGTGTATGCGACGGCTATGACCGCGATAGCCCCGAGGTCGTCGAAGATAGCGAGCGCAAGCAGCAGCACCTTGAGCCCCAGTGGGATGCGGGGGCCGAGCAACGCCGCCACGCCGAGCGCAAAGGCGATATCGGTGGCCATGGGGATGCCCCAGCCATCGCGCATGCTCGAGTCCTGGACCGTGACCAGGAAGATGACGACCGGCAGCACCATCCCCCCGGCTGCCGCAGCGAAAGGCACGACCGCCTGGCGCAGCGAGTTGAGCTCACCGATCACGAGCTCGCGTTTGATCTCGAGTCCGACAAGGAAGAAAAACAGGACCATCAGGACATCATTGACCCAGAAGTGGACTGGCTCATCGATACGATAGAAGCCGAGGTCGACGACGACATGCGCGTCGAGGAGATCCGTGTACGCGTCAGACCATGGCGAGTTGGCCCAGCCGATGGCCACGGCGGTGGCAAACATCAATACGAGGCCGCCTGCGGCCTCGGTTTCGATGAATTCTTGCAGCGGTTGGACTAGGCGCCCAAGTCGTAGCGCCCGGTTCCTGGAAAGATGTTGAGTCACTATGGTGACCCTACCAGACAAGGGGAGCAGTCCATGTGAGTCGGAGGGCGGGTTATACACGAAGATGCCAAAAGACCGTCCCATCGCCACGACGCAATCACCGGTCATGCCCGCGGGGCGCACCCGTCCGCTTGAGGCGACACTGCCACCGTATCGAGTTGTGCTCCACAACGATGACGTCAACGAGATGGGGCATGTGGTACGTGCATTGACGGCGAGCGTGCCCGAGCTGACCGCAGAGCGGGCGGCGGAGATCATGCTCGAAGCGCATCAGTATGGGCAGGCCGAGGTCATCCGCTGTCCGTTGGAGCGGGCCGAACTCTACCGCGACCGCCTGGAGTCGTACGGGCTGACCGCCACCATCGAGCGAGTGTAGGGGCGCCGTTACGAGCGGCGCAGTGGCGGGAGGCCGGAGGCTTGTCTGCGCTCGGTAGCGGCGCGCCATACGCGGTCATCGGCCATGAGCATGCGGCTGATAGCGTTCGATGTCGTGCCGAGTGTGTCGGCGGACTCGCTCAGCCGCCAGTCAGATGCCTCTAGCGCATCGAACAGCATGGCGATTGCGGGCAACCGCGCGGGATCGCGGCGGCCGGGCGGATGCGCCAGCGCCGCGACGAGGACGGCTGGTGGCTCGTACGCTGTCCGCTCCACTGGCGCGCGCAGCGTCACAGCGATCGTCAAGCGTAGGCGGCGGAGGGCCCGGGCGCGGTTCTCGTGCTGCGACCGCGACTCGTTGGCCTCTGCCTGCAGGCCCGTGGGCCGGTGCCTGAGGCGGACGGCAGAGTTGGTCCGATTCCGTTTCTGGCCGCCGGGGCCACTCGCGCGGAAGCGGTCAAATTCGCACTGTGCGAATAACGCCGCTTCGTCAAGCGACAGAAAATCCATCCAAGTCTTGGACATAGGGTAACGGTAGCATCCGCGTTCCCATGGCAGCCTTCCGCAGTCCGCGCCCGCAACCTATCCTGTGTCTTTCACGGCACGGGCGAGTATCGAGGTAAATCGATGTATCGAGCGCAGATTGTTGGGGCGACCGGGTATGGAGGTCTTGGCATCCTTGAGCTGTTGCTGCAGCACCCGGACTTTGAGGTCGCTTCGCTGATCGCTCGCGACGATGCTGGTCGCCGGATCGATGATGTATATCCGCATCTCGCCGGTCGTTGCGGGCTGACTGTGGACGCTCCGGACGACAGCCGCATTGGGGCGGACTGCGATGTCGTTATCTTCGCGACGCCGGACCGAGTATCCATGGGCTACGCCGCCGCACTGGCGGACGCCGGGACGCGGTTCATCGACTACTCGGGCGACTTCCGGTTCGCGAACACGGCGGACTATGCCGAGTATGCGGCTGCGCACCCGTCGATCGCCGATCCGAGCCACCGGGCCGAGGCGCAGCTCGGCCTGGCTGCGTACGGCGTCCCTGAACTGTTCAGCGAGCGCATCGCCGGTGCGCCGATTGTCGGAAACCCTGGTTGCTTCGCCGCTGGGATGATCATCGGACTCGCACCGCTCTTTGCCGACCGGCTTGTGGAGGGCAACGAGGTCATCGTGGATGCGCTGACCGGCTCCTCGGGCGCCGGGAAGAAACCAGCACCCCTGCAGCATTTCTCCCATCTGAACGACAACGTGGTGCCCTATCGGGTGTTCTCCCATCAGCACGTCACGGAGACTTCGCAGACGCTCGGTTCATTGTCCGGAGGGCCAGCCTCGGTGCATTTTGTGCCCCATCTCCTCGGGACGACGCGCGGCATCCTCTGCACGATGCATGTCGTGCTCACGCGGCCGAGTTCGCGCGAGACCCTGCTTGAGCGTTATCGGGAGTTCTACGCCGGGCAGCCGTTCGTGCGCATCCTGCCGACGCCGCCGACGCTCAAGGGGACGGTCGGTTCGAACTATTGCGATATCTCGGTTGAGGTGTCATCGGATGGCCGGCGGGCCGTCGTCATTTCCTCGATCGATAATCTGATGAAGGGGCAAAGCGGCACGGCAATGCAGAACGTGAACATCATGTTCGGCATCAACCCGCGCACAGGCCTCGACCGGCCTCCGCTGTATCCGTGAAGTGGCGGTGTGAGGGTTCTAGCTTGCGCCCGCGACGAGATCCCAGAGCGACTCCGCGAGGAAGGGCCCTGGAGCGAACTGATTGTCGCTCGTCGTCAGTAACGACAGCACGATTGCCCAGACGGCAAAGCCCGCGAGGTTGGCGAGGATCGCTTCACCACCTCGTGCGCCCGTTGCCCGCTCGATCGCGGCTTGTGTCATCAGCAAGCAACCGCCGATGGCGAGCAACCCGATGCCGAACGAGACGACCGGCACAACCATGAGCAGGCCGAGCGCGAACGGTATGGTGCTCATGCCAGCCGCGCGCAGGAGTGGCTCGATTTGTACAATGGTGCCCGCGAGCCGCTGCAGCACCGCGACGACGACCAGCAGCCACAGGCCCCAAAGACCTAACGACAGGACCGTGCCGAAGACCACGCTCTTGATGAACACGGAATCAGCCTCGCGGACATCGCCAAGGCCACTGACGAGCCACCAGAGCCATCCACCGAGGCCAAGAAGAAGCGTTGAAACCGCCGCGACGACAATCGACATCGCAGTTGCGCCGTCGTCCTTCGCCACCTCGTCGAGGACATCGAGATCAAGCCGGGCAAGCCGGCGCAGTCGGTCAACGGTGAGTGTGAGCGAAGCAGACAGCGCGGTGACCTTTCGGGAGTGCCACGCATCTTACACCAGTCCGCGCTTAGCGCAGGGGGCGCTTTGTGGGTATCCCGGGCCGGCGAGGGAAACGTTCGTCCAGCGGCGCTACCCGCCGTACCAGCACTACCTGCTGTGGCGCCGCACCGGGCGGCAGGGAGAGCGGGACTGAAGGTCCCATGACGCCGCCCAGCGCGGCAATCGCCGCCTCGGCCGCCTGCTGCTCCTCCTCAACGCGGCTCCCTTTCGGCGTAGCCAGCACGCCGCCCTCGCGGAGCAGCGGCAGGGCGTATTCGACCAGCACCGGGAGCGAAGCGAGCGCCCGCGCTACTACGACATCGAAGGAGGCGCGGAGCTCGGGTTTCCTGCCCGCGTCTTCAGCCCGTGTCTGGACAATGCGGACATCCGTCAGTTCCAGCGCGTCTCTGACAGCTTCCAGGAAGCGGCAGCGCCGGGCCTGTGCCTCGATGAGGGTCAGGCGCAAGGCAGGCTCGGCGATGAGCAGCGGTAGCCCGGGGAACCCGGCCCCTGTCCCAATATCAGCGACGGATATCGCGATTCCTGGAGGCAGGACGCTGGCGCTTCGCAACGCGGCGAGCAGCGCCAGTGACTCCCCGAAGTGGCGGCGCTGAATCTCGACGCGGTCAGCGATCGAGGTCAGCCCGGCGCGCTCTCGCCATTCGATCAGTAGCGACAGGTATTTCTGGAAGCGCGCCAGGGCTATGTCGTCGAGGGGCAGGCCCACGCGTGCCGCCTCCACAACTAACGGTTGCAACTCTTCAGCCATGGTTGACATGGACTCCCGCCAATCTCCTAGACTGCTTGTAGCACTCGACGCCAACTTGGCACAGCACCTGTAACTCAGAGCGGAGGGCCGTCCGTGATGGCGGAAGCTATCAGCACGACCGAAGCGGCTACGCATTTCTTCAACAGCCTGGAGCCAGAGAAGGCTCACGATGAGCGCGAACAAGTGGAGCGCTTCGTCGAGTTGATCGGGGCAGGACGTCTCGTCGCAAGCCTGACCGGCTACGACATCGCTGAATTTGTATCGAGCGAGCAGGTACGAGTCGGTGCGGTGTCGCACCTCGAGCCGCTGCGGGGATTCCTCGCGTACTGTTCCCGGCTGGCGTTCACCTCCGAGAATCTCGTCCCGTATATGGGTTTGCCGGACGGCAGCGGTGGAGGTCGTGGTGATGCCGCCGTGGAGGAACTGGGCGGCAAGGCGTATTACGTCACGTTTGACGGATTGGCGGCGTTGGAGCGAGAGCTGGCGGCGCTCAAAGGGCGGCGGCCGGAGATTGCTGACCAGTTGCGGGCCGCAATGGCTGACAAGGACTTCCGTGAGAACGCCCCGCTGGACGCCGCGCGGGACTCTCAGGCACATCTTGAGGCGCGCATTCGGGCGATCGAGGACCAGTTGCGTCACGCCGTGATCATTGACCCGAACCAGAAGGCTGGTCGGGCGAACGTGGGGTCGACTGTGCGGGTGCTGAACTTGAAGGCAGGACGCGAGCAGACGTTCCACCTCGTGAGCCCGAATGAAGTCGACCCGTCGCAGGGAAGAATCTCGGTCGAGTCTCCCGTCGGGCAGGCTGTGATTCACCATACCGCCGGCGATGAGGTGACCGTGAACGCGCCATCAGGCGAGTTGCAGTTGCGAGTCCTGGAGGTCATCGGCTGATCGAGGCGTGGACGCGTAAGGAACGTAATTACGTTTCTCACTCGCAGGGCTATCCTGATTTCATGCAGCGGGCCAGACTTTTTTCGCGTGCGCGGTTTCTCGGCCTCATTGGGGGCGGCGCCGCCGTCGCATACGCCGGTGTGACGGTCTGGGGCCGCGCGATCAAGGGGTGGCGGTACAACACCGTCGAGAAGCCCGTGCCTCGCTTCGACCCTGCCGAGTATCGCCTGGTGGTCGACGGTATGGCCGAACAGCCGCTGACGTTGACTTACGACGAGTTGCGTGCTTTACCCGCAGTGCGCCAGGTCAGTGACTTCCATTGCGTGGAGGGCTGGGGGGTCGACGACGTGCAGTGGGATGGTGTGCGGCTGCAGACGATCATTGAGCGGGCGCGGCCCGCAGCCTCGGCCAAGTACATCACGTTCCACTCGCTGGGTGGGGTGTACCGGGACTCGCTGACGCTGCAGCAGGCGATGCTGCCTGACGTGCTAATCGCGTACGACATGGACGGCGCGCCGCTTCCCAAAGACCACGGCCTGCCGCTGCGGCTCGTCATGCCTCGGATGTTCGGGTACAAGGGGGCGAAGTGGCTGACGCGCATCGAGTTCCGCGATGTGCAGGACATCGGCTACTGGGAGGAGCGCGGCTGGCGCATGGACGCATGGATCAAGGCCTGACCGAGGAGGCGGCGACCGATCCATCCAGCCCGACCAGTCCGGCCACGCCTCGCGATGAGTTCATCCCGCGCTTCGCACTGCCGACACGGATGGCGCACTGGGCGCTCGCGGTCCCATTCCTGCTGCTCCTGCTGACGGGGCTGACGAACTACTGGCCGAGGTTGAAGGCGACGCAGGTCGCGGACGTACGGCTGTATGCGTGGTTGCATGTGGTCCTCGGCTTTGCGATGGTCGGGATCCTGGTGTGGGTACTGCTCACCTTGCTGCCGCGGCGGCCGGTGCGTTCCGATGTGCGACAACTGGCGGACGTGGGCCTCGATGACTACCTGTGGGTGCAGCATCAGGCGCTGCGGTTCGCGGGTGAGGACTCGACGGCGCCGCCGGTGCGGAAGTTCAACGCGGGGCAGAAGGTCAACGCCCTGCTCTCGGCGGCGTTTACTGCGGGGTTGCTGTTCACCGGGGTGGTGCTCGGCATCAACTACACGACCAAGGAGGTCTTCTCCGTCGACTTCGTGGAGCCGGTCTTCCAGTGGCATACGCGGCTGGCGCTGCTGTTCGTGCCGGTGCTCCTCGGACACGTGTATCTGGCGGTGCTGCACCCCTCGACGCGGGAGTCGCTGCGCGGGATGACGCTGGGGAGGGTGCGACGGGAGTGGGCGCGGCGGCACCATCCGGCGTGGGTGGCGAGCAGCGAGGAGCAGTCGCGCACCTTGGGCTGAGCTACGCGAGGCCTTCGCCGATCGCGGCTACGTTGATCGCGGCATGGCGCGGTGCGACGATCCACCTTCATGAGTATGCCCCTGTCCCCGGCTTCTGACCTCGCCATCCGCGTCCGCGGGTTGCGCAAGGTGTATGGCGCGTTCGAGGCGGTGCGAGGGATCGACCTCGATGTGGCGCGGGGCGAGGTGTTCGCGCTGCTGGGGCCGAACGGCGCGGGCAAGACGACGACCGTCGAAATCCTCGAAGGGTACCGGGAGCGGACGGCGGGCGAGGTGGACGTGCTCGGCCACGACCCCGCCCGCAACGAGCAGGCGCTGAAGCGGCGCATCGGCATTGTGCTGCAGTCGACGGGGGTCGAGCGGTACCTGACGGTCGAGGAGACCCTCGACATGTATCGCGGGTACTATCCGGACCCGCTGCGGACGGACGCGGTCCTTGACGTGGTGGGGCTGACGGAGCAGCGGGATGTGCGGGTGAAGCGGCTGTCCGGGGGGCAGCAGCGGCGGCTGGACGTGGCTGTGGGGCTGATCGGGAACCCGGAGCTGCTGTTCCTCGATGAGCCGACGACGGGGTTCGACCCGTCCGCGCGGCGGCAGGCGTGGGACATGGTGAAGGACCTGCAATCGCTGGGCAAGACGGTGTTCCTGACGACGCACTATATGGACGAGGCGCAGTACCTCGCGGACCGGGTGGCGATCATGGCGCGGGGGCAGCTGGTGGCCGAGGGCTCGCCGGAGGCGCTTGCCGGAGGGGACGGGGCGCGGACGTCGATCCGGTTCCGTGCGCCGGAGAAGTTGGACGGCTGGCCGGAAGGCGTGCCTCACGGGGTGCGCTCCGCGGACGGGGCGATCAGCCTTGATACTGAGACGCCGACGGAGGTGCTGTTCGCGCTGACGCGGTGGGCGGTCGCGGGTGGCGTCGAGTTGCACGAGCTGACGGTGACGCGGCCCTCGCTGGAGGATGTGTATCTGGCGCTGACTCGCGAGGCCGAGGAGGCTTCGGCGGGGGAGCTGACGCGCGCGATGGAAGCGGCGGCGCTGTGAACGGGGTGCGGCCGGCGGTGCGGCGCGGGTCTGGGATGAACGGTGTTTCACGTGAAACATGGGTGCACTCGTGAGCGGGGTGCGGCTGGCGATACGGCAGCTGCGGTATGAGAACCTGGTGTTCTGGCGCAATCCTCCGGCGGCGTTCTTCACGTTCTTCTTCCCGCTGATCTTCCTGGTGATCTTCAACGTGGTGTTCGGGAACGACACGATCGAGGTGGACGGCGGGGTGACGAAGGCCTCGACGTTCTTTGTGGCGGGGATCGCGGCGCTGTCGGTGATCAATGGGTGCTTCACGGGCCTCGCGATGGGGCTGGCGTTCCTGCGGGACGAGGGCGTGCTGAAGCGGACGCGGGGTACGCCGTTGCCGGCGTGGGCGTTCCTGGCGGGGCGCATTGGGTTCAACGCGATGCTGACGGTGGTGCTGATTGCGATCGTGACGGCGTTTGGGGCGGTGTTCTATGACGTGGAGCTGCCGACGACGACGCTGCCCGCGTTCCTCGTGACCGTGGCGGTGGGGGCGGCGACGTTCGCGGCGCTGGCGTTCGCGATCACGAGTTTCATCCCGAACGCGGAGGCTGCGCCCGCGGTGGTGAATGCGACGGCGCTGCCGCTGCTGTTCATCTCCGACGTGTTCATCCGGGCGGACGATGCGCCGGGGTGGCTGAGCGCGGTTTCGAGCTTTTTTCCTGTGAGTCATCTTTCGGAGGCGCTCCAGGTGGTGTTCAACCCGTTCGAGACGGG
>CAYGHU010000015.1:0-19652 GCA_964349785.1 uncultured Dehalococcoidaceae bacterium
CAACACCCGCGCCCAGCCTCGGCAGTCCTAGCCAGCAGATGGGCCGGGGTTCGAGGCGACTCGAGTCACGAAGACACCCCGCAGCGGAGCGAGCCGTAACGAGAAAGGGGCGTCGCGGCGGACGTTCTTCCGCCTGCGACGCCCCTGACAGAGCGATCCTTTTTATTCGTCAGCGCCGCCCCTCAACGGCGCACGAATGACCGTCGCCCGCTATCCGCGCGGCAGCCCCAGCCCGCGCGTCGCGATGATGTTCCGCTGGATCTCCGACGTGCCTCCGGCAATCGTCGAGGGGATCGTGTGGAAGTAGTTCTGCGTGAACCGCGCTCCCATCGGCGACCGCTCGTCGTCCGGATCCCACATCTGCGAGTACAGGCCGAAGACTTTGACCCCGGTGCGCTGGATGCGCTGGTTCAGCTCGGAAGCGAACATCTTCGAGGTGGATGCCTCGTAGTTCGGGATCAAGCCCCGGTTCTGCATCGAAATGATGCGGAACGAGAAGTTGAAGCCAACCTCCGACTCGATGAATCGGTCCGCGACGTCCAGCCGCGCGTTGTTGGAGTCCGGCCGCTTCTTGTCGTGCGCCGGACCGCCAGGCGCCGTCTCCCTGAGGAGCCGGTCCAGATCCGCCCGCGAGTGGACCGCCCCGCTGATGTTCGAGCGCTCGTAGTCGAGCAGCGTCATTCCCACATACCAGCCGCGGTTCACTTCGCCGACCACCTGCGTCTGCGGTATCCGCACGTCCTCGTAGAACGTCTCGTTCGAGAAATGCATGCCGCCGCCGCTGATCAACGGCCGCACGGAGATCCCGGGCGTGTCCATCGAGGCCAGCATGAAGGAAATCCCGCGGTGCTTCGGCGCGTCCGGGTCGGTGCGGACCAGCATCCAGATCCAGTTCGCGCGGTGCGCGTTGGATGTCCAGATCTTCTGGCCGTTCACCACCCACTCGTCGCCGTCCCGGATGCCACGCGTCTGCAGCGAGGCGAGGTCAGATCCGGCGCCCGGCTCTGAATAACCCTGACACCACACCATCTCGCAATTCAGCGTCGCGGGGAGGAAGCGCTTCTTCTGCTCCTCGCTGCCGTGCGCGATGATCGTCGGGCCGAGCATCGCCACGCCCTGACCCCCAACATCGGGTGCGCGCGAGCGTGCCATCTCCTGCTTCAGGATGAACTGCTCCATGGAGCTCATCCCCGCCCCGCCGTACTCCTTCGGCCAGTGCGGCGCGACCCAGCCGCGCTGCGCGACCTTCGCCTCCCAGTCCAGGGCGGCGGCCTTGGCGTCCGGCGCTCCCAGGAAGCGGTCCGTCTGCCATCCGCCTTCACCACCCAGATCGCCGCCGGCTTCCGCCTGCCGCTTGTAATAGTCAGGCAGACTGTTTTCGATGAACTGCTGCACGTCCGCTCGGAACGTTGCCTGCTCGGGTGTGTCTGACCAGTCCATATCAGCCTCCTGCAACCTCTGTACTCTCGGACGGGCTTCTGAATGTTTGCCGCGTTGGGATTCTGCTCCACCGTCGAGTTTCCAGTCAACGGCCGTGATGGAACCACGATCGGCTCCAGCCATCATTCCCGCACGAACACAGTCCCCTCAGCCGCCATCCGGTCGATGTCCGCGGCCGGCCATCCCGCCTCAAGTAGTATCTCCCGTGTGTGTCGCCCGAGCGCGGGCGCCGCGCCGATCACCCGCGTGGGAGTGGCGGACATCTCGAAGACCGGCGCCACGATCGACTGTGCACCGGTCACTTCGTGCACCAGGTCCACGAACAACTGCTCCGCCCGCACCTGCGGGTCCTCGCGCACTTCCTCAGGGAAGTTGACCGGGGCGGCCGGAGCCCCCGCTGCCTCGAACGCCTCGATCCACTCCACGACCGTCTTCGCCCGCATCTTCTGGCGGATGATCTCCTTGAACTCGTCTCCCTTGCGGATGTTCGCGGGGTCCAGCGCGTCATAGTCCGGCCGATCGCTGTCCTCACCTTCGAGCCCAAGGACGCGCCGGAAAGCGTCGCGGTTGGCCGGGGTCAGAGCGCCAAGGATGATGCCGCCGTCTTTCGCCTGATAACCCGCGTAGTACAGCGCGAATTGTGTGCCCAGGCTGCTCTCTCCGGTGCGTACGGCGATCAGGTCGGCATACGACCCACCCGATGCCCGCACTCCTTCCATCTTCTTGCGCGTGACGTCCGCGAACAGCGAATCCGTCACCGGCTCGCGGTTCACGGCGTGCGCCTGCGACCAGATCGCGGAGCGCAGCAGCGATGTCCCGATCTTCTGCCCTTCGCCCGTCCGTCCTCGATGGAACAGAGCGCCACAAATCGCGGTCGCCGAGGCGAGGGCCGTCATATAGTCCGCGATCGCCGTTGCCGTGACCTGCGCCGGGGCGCCGTCCTCCTCCAGCTTGCCGTCCGCCGCCATCAGCCCGGAGTACGCCTGCGCCACCACATCCGAACAGCCGCGCGCCGCGAGCGGCCCGCGCGACCCCCAGCCGGTGCTTTCCACGTAGATCAGGTCGGGCCGCAGCTGGCGTAGCGTCTCGTAGTCGATGCCGAGTCGCTCGGCGACGCCGTACCGGTAGTTGACTACCACAACATCGATCGTGGGCATCATTCGGTGGATGATCTCGCGCCCCTCGGGCCGATCGAGGTCGACGACCAAGTCGCGCTTGCCGTGGTTGAGCGCCTGAAACAGCTTGCTCTCCCCGGGGACGACGCTGCGGTTCTTCCGCTGCGGCTCACCGCCGGGAGGCTCGACTTTGATGACGTCCGCTCCCATGTCCGACAGCACGACGCCACACATCGGCCCTGCCACGATCAATGAGAATTCGAGTACGCGTATCCCATCCAGGGCACCCGGCATCGCGTGTTCCCTTCTTCCAGTCTCCCCGCTGCATGCATGTCAAATGTAATGCAAGTGAAGCAGGATTGCGCACCGCACCCGAGGCCCCGCGGTGCGAAACGACAGCAGCTAACGGCTGCTCAACACGCCGCTTGGACTATTGAGGACGGCCCGCGGGCTCCGCCGCTACGTCGACCGGGCGTTCTCGAGGTACGCATCACCGATGATCTGCATCTCTCGCAGATGCTCGTACTGCTCCGCATCGAGGCCGAGCAGCCCCTGGAACACTTCCTGGTTGTGCTGCCCCAGGCGCGGCGCTGGCCCGCGTGGAGGCACGAGCGGTGTCACCTCGAAGCGGGCCATTGGCCCGGGATACCGCTTGACCCCCACATCGGGGTGGTCGACTTCAATGAAGAAGCCGCGCTCGTTGAGATGCGGGTCGGCGTGCATCTCCCGCTGGTTGTACACCATGGCTGCCGCGACACCCACGGCCTGAAGCCGATCCATCAGCTCCCGCTGACTGTGCTCGCGAGTCCATGCCGCGATCGTCGGTTCGAGCTCATCCTGATGCTCATAGCGGGAGACCACGTCCGCGAACCGTTCGTCTGAGGCCAGTCCCGGCTGGCCCATCTCCCGGCAGAGCGCCGCGAACGCCTCGTCCGAGTCCACCGCCAGCGCCAACCAGTAATCCTCCCCGGCGCAGGGAAACACCCCGTACGGCGCCATCGAGGGATGCCGATTGCCCCAGTGCGCGTTCGCGCGCTGGTTCATCATGTAGTCCATCACGTCGTAGGCGATGTGATGCATCACCGCCTCAGCCTGTGACATGTCGATGAGTTGACCCTCGCCGGTCCGCTCTCGCGCGTACAGCGCAGCCTGGATCGCGAAGGCGGCGTGCGCGCCCGCATTCGGGTCGCCATGGTAGATCGACGGCGTCATCGAGGGGTCGGCGTCGCGGTAGCCTCGCAACATCGAGTGCCCGACCACCGCCTCCATCGTGGCGCCGTAGCCCTTGTAGTGCAGGTACGGCCCGTCGATGCCGAATCCCGGGAACCGCATCATGATCAGCCGCGGGTTGATGGCGGACAGCTGCGGGTAATCGATCTGGAGATGGCCGACCACGTTCGCGGCGTTATTCTCCATGAACACATCGGCCTCGCGCACCAGGGCGTAGAACAGCTCGCGCCCCTCGTCGCGGCGCAGGTCGATCGTCACGCTGCGGTGCCCGCGCTTCGTGTAATTGAAGAACGACTGCCGGTTCCAGAACCCCTCGCTCGTGTCGCGATTCGCGTACAGCGCGCCTGTCGGCCCGTCGAGCATCGAGGGCGGAATGTGGCGCATGTTCGCCCGCGTCGGATTCAAGTGCTGGATCGACTCGACCTCGATAATGTCCGCGCCGAGGTCCGCGAGGATCATCGAACCGAACGGCCCCGCCCATACAATCGCCTGCGCGAGGATACGCACGCCCTGCAGCGGCAACCGGCGTTCCGTGCTGGATTCCACCATCGTTAGATCACCCCTCGCTGCTGGAGTCGCACGATCTGCTGAGCCGAATAGCCGAGACGCTCCGCAAGCACTGTCGCCGTATGCTCCCCGAGCAATGGCGCCCGACGCATCTCTCCCGGCGTCCCCTGCATGCGAAACGGCACGCCCGGCATGGTCAACTTGCCCGCCTCGGGGTGGTCGAGCGTGGTCCAGAAGTTACGCGCGCGCAGCTGCGGGTCCCTAGCCACGTCGTCCATGCCGTTGATCGCGCTCACCACCCAGCCCTCCGCCTGCGCGCGCTCCATAACCTCCTGTTTCGTCCGCGCCAGCAGCCACGGGTACAGCAACGCATCGATCTCTGGCGCGAAGTCCACGTTCAGCAGGTTCGACACCAACCGTGCATCGTCGATGAGGTCCGGCCGGTCGATGGCGCGGCAGAACCGGTCCCACCAGTTCGGGCTCGTGGTGATGTGGACGTAGCCGTCCGCGCACGGATACACCCCGGCTGGCAGCGCCGAGACGCGCGCCGTGCGGCCACGTTCGAAGTAGATCGAGCCGCTGTACTCCAGCGCCACGAGGTTCGGCCCACCCCGATCCATCGAGGCAGCCAGCACCTCCTGGATCGAGATATCGACGCGCTCGCCCGTCCCCGTCCCGCGCGCTCCGAAGAACGCACCGAGCGTAAACGCCGCGATGACCCCGCCCGCCAGGAATAGCGGGGCGTAAAGCCCGATGCGTACCGGCTCACGGCCCACGGTGGCGGTCACGGAGAGGACTCCGCCCATCGCGTACAGCAGCAGGTCGTCCGCGCGCATGTCGCGATACGGCCCGTTCTGGCCAAAGCTGGAGATGCGCACCAGCGACGCTTTCGGATTGACCGCACGCAGCGCGTCCGGACCGAGGCCAAGTCGCTCGATTGTCCCCGGCCGGAAGCTTTCGACCACCAGGTCCGCATCGGCCGCGAGGCGCCGCAGGATCTGCTGCCCCGACGCCGTCTTCAGGTCGAGGGTCATGCTCTGCTTCCCGGTGTTGAGTTCCAGGAACATGCCGCTCGCCTCGGGGTTCGGCTGGTCGTGCGGGAACGGCCCGAGGCGGCGCGCCAGGTCGCCTTCCCCCGGGCGCTCCACCTTGAGGACATCGGCCCCATAGTCCGAGAACAGTTTCGTGGCGTACGGTCCGGCCACTCCCTGGGTCAAGTCGAGGACCCGGATGCCTTCGAGCGCTCCGCTCATGGTTCCCCCTCACGTGACAGGTGCTTGCGTCGCGTGATGATAGGCATGTCCTGCGGCTCATCGCCAGTTTTGTGCCGGACCGCTGGTCCCGGCTGTGCCGCCCCCGCAATCGTCGGCCCACGGCGACGCGCATGGCGCTACGCGCCTCGATTCTGCTCGATGTTGGAGCCTCTCCCCCACGCTGATATGCCAGCAGCGATGACGTCAGGGCAGCGCACGCAGGGGGCTGCGCATGAGAGTGAGCAGCGTGACGCCCAGCATGAGTGTGCCAGCCAATGGGTAGAGCACCGTCAGCCCGATCGCCTGACCCAACAGACCGGCGAACAGGCCGCTGATCTGCGCGAAGCCCTGCGCCATCCACAGCAGCCCCATCACGCGGCCGAGCAGACGTGTCGGGACGATCGCCTGCGCGATCGCGTTGCCGACGGTCATCACCAGTTGCGATCCCACACCCGCGATCATGAACGCAGCCGCGGTCGGCTCGGCCTCACGGCTCGCGGACACGCCGAGTACGGCCACGCCGAAGAGGCCCGCCCCGCCGAGAAACAGCAGCCCTTTGCGCTCGTAGTCGCCGCGCAACATGAGGGCCACGTTGGCGCACACGCCACCGAGCCCCCAGAAGAGCGCCAGCCGGCCCCAGCCCGCGGCGTCGAGCAGCAACACGTCGCGCACCCACGCCGCGACCAGGATGCCCATCGTCAGATTGCCCATCGCCAGCGACAGGATCGTGAGCACCACTGTCCAGCGCATCGCGGCGTCCTCCGCGAGGTAGCGCAGGCCGTCGCGCACGTTCTGCAGAATCGATTCGCGCGATGCCTGCGGGTCGGCGGGCTCGCTCGACCGCCGGATCCCCCGCAATGCCAGCACGACGACGAGATGTGTGGCTGCGGCCACGAGGTAGATATTCGCGAAGCCGATGCGCTCGATCATCCAGCCCGTCAGCGGCGCACCGATCACCAGCGCCCCGGCGAAGACGAGCCAGTGCAGCGTGATTGCCACCGTGCGCATCGGCGCGGGGACGGTCTCCCCGGCGAGCGCCGCGCGTGTCGGGATGTCCTGCGCCATCATCACGCCGAACTCCACGAAGACGAGCATCATGACCCACAGCCACAGCCCCTCGCCGTCCGCCGCCCCCGGCACCCGCAACAACACCGATGTGCCCGCCAGCCAGCAGAACCCCGCGAGGTGAGCGACCGTCAGCGTCACCCGCCTCGGATACCGGTCGGCGAGCGCCGAACCGAACAGCACCCAGCTGAGATACGCCGTGCCCTGCAACGTCGCAAGCAGTCCGAGCATCACGATGCGGTTGCCGTCCGAGGCTGCCTGATTCACGAACCAGCCCTGCGCGAAGAATTGCATCGGCTGGCGGATGCTGCTCGCCAGCTGGATCAGCAGCGACCAGCGGAAGTCAGGTACACGCAACGGATCGAAGAGCGACGGACGGGCGCTGGCTGTGGCCTCACCTGCAAGTGTCATGGATCGCATAGTAGCCGACACCCGGCCCGCCGGCCCGGCACCCTCCGGATGCGGGATCCACCCCTCGTTGATTGCATCACCGGCCAGGAATAAGGTCAGAACCTGAGGCTCTTGCCCCTGGTCTGGAGCGAATATGGTAGCGGGCCCGGTGGCGTCGCCGGCCCCACGCCGGAATCGTCACCTCATCTTCGCGCTGCTTTCTGTCTCCCTGCTCACGGTCGTGATGCAGTTTACGATGGTGTCTGTCTCTCTCCGCCAATTGACGAGCGACCTCAACGCCCCCCTCCGATGGAGCGGCTGGGTGCTCACGATCTTCTCGCTCGGCCAAGTGATCGCCCAGCCAGTCGCCGGCCGGCTGACGGAGCGGCTCGGCGCGCGGTTCGTGTTTGCCGGTGGCCTGGCGGCTTTTGGAACCGCTTCGCTCCTGTGCGCGGTCGCTCCGAACGTCTACGTGATGATCCTCGCCCGTTTCGCGCAGGGAATTGCCGGCGGCGGCGTCATCCCGGCCGGCTCCAGCCTGATTGGCGAGGTGTACGAGGAGGGCCGCGCTCGAGCGATCGGCTTCTTTGCATCGCTGATCCCGTTTGCCTCGGTGCTCGGCCCTACGGTGGGCGGCTTCATCGTCGACACGTGGGGGTGGCGCTGGACGTTCGGCATCAACGGCCCGCTGGCCCTCGTTGCATGCGTCGCCGGGTTCATGCTGCTGCCACGAGGAAAGATCATCCCGAGCCGGCGCATCGATTTCCTGGGCGTGAGCCTGATCGCCCTCAGCGTGACGCCACTGGTGTTCGCGCTCACGGAGCTCGGCCAGCGACAGCAAACACCAAACTACGCACTCGTCTTGGGTGGCACCGCGCTCTGCCTGATCTCACTGACCATCCTCGTGATGCATGAGCGCCGGACTTCCCTGCCTGTGGTAGATCTGGACCTGATCGCCCGCAAAGAATTCCTCAGCGCCAATGCGCTTTCCTTCTTCTTCGGTCTGGCATGGGGCACCGTGACGCCACTGCTTCCCCTCTACGCACAGGAGGCATACGGCTTCTCCGCATCCGAAAGCGGTGCGCTCCTCGCGCCGCGATCCGTGGCGATGATCCTCGCTTCCACCGTCGCCGCCTGGTATTTGCCTCGGACTGGTTACCGCAAGCCGCTCATGTTTGGCCTCCTCGGTACCGCCTGTCTGGTCGCGCTGCTGGCGAGGGGCATCCACACACCCGCATTGGGCGGGGTGGAGATCGGCAATTTCTGGTGGGTGCTCATCGTTGTGACCGTGCTCGGCTTCTTCTTCGGCTCCTCGAATCCCTCGATGAATAATGCCTCGCTCGATCTCGCTCCAGACCGTATTGCGGCCGTCGTGGGACTACGCGCGATGTCCCAGGGGCTTGGCTCCACCTTCGGCATCCCCATCGCGCTGCTGCTGGCTTCACGGTCGGACACAACCGCCAGCGGCCTCGAACTGGCGTTCACCATCTTCGCGGCGCTACTCGCCATCGTTGCGCCGCTGCTTATCTTTCGCATACCCGAAGCCGGCAGCGTGCCGCTCGTCGACAAAGATATCGAGACCCGTCCCGCACCAATGGCGAGTGACTGACCAAACAGACTCCTCAGGCGCTACAACCGCCCGGCGCCAAACTCGATGCGGCCCCGCACGAGGTTCAGCCGCAACAAATCGGACGCCCCCTCACCGATCCGCATGGAGCGCACTTGCCGGTACAGCCGTTCGAGGGGATGCCCTACGATCAGCGCTTGTCCGCCCGCGAGCTGGATGGCGGTGTCGACCGCGTGGCCCACGTGCTCAGTCGTGAAGACTTTCGTTGCCATGATCTCGTTCATCGCGTCCTCCTCCTTCGCGGAGGACTCGGCGAGGCGCGCGGTGCGATACAACATCGCTCGCGCCGCGTACGTGCCGATGCGCATGTCCGCGTAGCGCAGCCGCACCCCTTCACGGTCCGCGAGGCGCGCCCCGCCCCGGTGCGGCGCGGTAATGTTGCGCTCCGTGTGCTCCGTCACCCACATCGCCAGACCGGTCGCCTCGGCCGCCAGTCCGAGCCGCATCTGCGTGATGTTGCCCAGCGCCCGAGGCATCCCCTCGCCGATCTCGCCCACCACCTGCCGCAGTGAGACGCGCGCTTCCTCGATCCGCAATTCGATGTGGTTCCCACCTTCGAGGCTATGGAACGCACGCTCCACCACAAGTCCGGGCGTGTCGACGTCCATGACCACCAGCGCCGTGCCGCCAGGGCCGCCGCTACCCTCCTCCACGTTGACAAGGACCGTGTAGAAGTCTGCCGTCGCGCCGCCCGACACGTACGACTTGCGGCCCGTGATCACCAGGTCATCGCCATCGCGCGTGGCCCACGTCGGCCGCGCGGCGTCCGCCGGCTCGGTGAACGCCCACGCGCCACTCTTCTCGCCGCGCAAGACTGGCTCCAGGTAGCGCTCCCGCAGCTCGCCGGTGGCCGAGCGAAGCACGCCCGGCCCAGGCCCGAACACGAGTCGCGCCAGCCGCAGATTGGCGGCGGCGAGCGTCTCCCGTGCGACCGTCAATGCGAGCGGGCCCGCGCCTATGCCGCCGAACTCCACAGGCTGCGTCATCGCGAACAAGCCCACCTCGCGCGACCAATCGCGGACACGCCGCCGCATATCGTCGGGGATCGCCGCCTCGTAATCGTCGCCGAGCGCCTCCTCCAACGGACGGAGGTCGTCATTGATGAACGCCTGAACACGTTCGCGCAGCGCGACCAGTTCCGGGCCGAGGGACTCAGGCATGGCGATCTCCTTGCGGTGTGGGCTCGAAGCAGAATCGGAGGCAGTGTAAACGAACCATCCGCAGCCGCGTGCGTCCGGGCTCGCTCGCCGGAGATCGGTTATGTCGCGGGGATGATGTCGATGGACACGCGCGCCTTTGCGTTCAGCGTCCCGTCGTCACCATCGCGGGCCTCGACCTCACACACCGCCACTCGGCCGCCCTTGCGTAACATCACTGCATCGAACGATGTCGTACTCCCGCGCGCCGAGGACAGGTAGGCGATATCCAGTTCGCTCATACGGCCCGCGTGCTGGCCGCCGGTCAGGTCCGCGCGCAGACAAAGTCTCGCCGCCGCGGCCGCCAGCGAGGCAACCACGCCGCCGTTTAGCGAATCCCGCACGCCTCGAAGCCGCACGTCCTCACGCCGTACCACGAGCTGCGCCCGTCCGCCCCCAAGCGCGGTGACCCGTGCGCCAAACTCCCGATACGCCGGCGCGGTCTCAGCCGCTGCCACTAGTTCCGCCATCGCTTCACTCATCTTTGGCGCACCGTTCATTTGGATGCCTCGACGGCCCGATCTCGCAACGAATACGGCGACAGCCCCCGCGCGATCTGGCGCCCCTCCACATCCGTCGCGACGAGTTCCACGAGCGCCGTGGGCACGTGCCAGTGCACGACCCGCGCCTCAACGGCAACACGGCCCGTCGGCGGATCGAGGAAGTTCAGGTGCAGGGCGGCGGTCCCGTTCGGCTGCTCGCGCTCCGGGTCGAGCCGGGAGATGACCGCCGCAAGCGCGGCGACATCCACCGCATACGCAAGCGCGTGGTTCAGAAAATCCACGTCTTCGTCACGCTCATCGCCCCAGGGGAAATCGACCCAGAAGCGGGCGAACCCATCGGCGACATCGTCCGGGCGCACGCCCAGCCGGCGCGCATCATCGCTGTCCCATCGCGTGCGCCACTCCGCGAGCGGAGGCACGGGCATGACTTCTCCCTCGATTCATACGCCGCGCCTCGCGCGACGGTTCGCGCAACCAGCGCCCGGCTGCGGCACAATATCAACCGACTCTCTCTCAGTCGAGCCGACGATCTCAGACGGCCGCAGCCCATCGGAGCGCACTTGCGGGTGTAATATCCATCGAGACGCTATAGCACACGGCCGCCGGGCGAACCGCGATGACAACCGAGGACTCACGAAGGCCGAATATGACCACAGATTACACCGCGCTCATGGCCGCCGCAGCGAATGCGCAGAAGCTCAATCCACCTGCCATCGTCCAACCGACCGACCACTGGGTGAAGTTAAACGGCATCAACTTCCACTACCTCGATTGGGGCAACGAGCACCTGCCGCACGTCGTACTGCTGCATGGCGGCTCGCTCACCGCTCACACCTGGGACATGGCGGCGTTGCTGCTGCGCGACAGGCATCACCTCGTGGCGCTCGACCAGCGCGGCCATGGCGACACCGACTGGACCCCCGAGGACCAACTCGGCCAGGACAACAACGACCTCATGCTCGAGGACACGAGGCAGTTCATCGAACACCTCGGATACGACCACCTCACCCTCGTCGGCATGTCGATGGGCGGCATGAACACCATTCGCTACGCCGCGCGCCACCCCGAGCGCCTCGATGCCGTCGGCATTGTCGACATCGCGCCCGAGACCATGCGCGAAGGCCTGATCGAGATGGAGGCGTTCCGCGAGGCGACCGAGACACTCTCCTCGTTCGATGACTTCCTCAACCGCGCGATGCACTTCATGCCACACCGGCCCCCCGACCACCTCCGCTACAGCCTCACACATAGCCTGAAGCAGACATCCGAGGGCTGGATCTGGAAGCAGGACCACCGCCCCCGCCCTGGCATGGAGGGACTCGCCGGCGAGCAGCGCCAGTCGGTAAACGCTCAGCGCGCTGAGGAACTGTGGGCCGACGTCAAAGCGATCCGCCAGCCGACGCTGCTCTTCAAAGGCGCCGACAGCAAGATCCTCGCGATGGATGTCGCGGAGCAGACCGTCGCCGCGATGCGGGACGCGCGCCTCGTCGTCATCCCGCAGGCGACCCACAACGTCCACTCCGACAACCCCGGTGACTTCGCGCGCGAGCTGGATGCATTTCTCTCGGACGTACTACCGGCGTGAGATGCGGGGCGCGTAGCCGCTCAGATCAACGATCGGACGGCGTGACTCACCAATGCACATCGCACGGTGAGAGCAGCAACTGCGACAGGAGGGCCCCATGCGGCTAGGAATCGTGTTCCAGGGGGACTACTCGACACCGGGTGAGCTCGACCGACAGCTTGAGCTGATCCGGATCGCGGATGACCTCGGATACGAACTGGTCTGCGGCGGCGAAGCCTGGGGCATCTCCACTCTGCCCTGGCTCACCGTGGTCGCCCGCGAGACGAAGCGTATCCAAATCGGCACCGCCATCATCAACGTCTTCTCGCGCACGCCGGCGGCCGTCGCGCAAGAGTTCGCAGCGCTCGATGTGATCTCCGGGGGGCGCGCCCTGCTCGGCCTCGGCTCGTCCGGCGCCGCCGTGATCGAGCATTTCCACGGCGTCCCCTTCGACCGCCCGCTGACCCGGCTACGCGAATACGTCGAGATTTTCAAGACGTTGATCGGAGGTGACCGCCTCATCTACGACGGCAAGATCTTCCACATGGATCGCGGCTTCACCCTCGACTACGTACGGCCTCGCACCAGCATTCCGGTCTATGTCGCCGCCATCACGCCGAAGTCCATCCGCCAGACCGCCCAGATCGCCGACGGCATCATGCCGATCCACTGGCCCAAACAGCACTTCCCAAGCCTCCGCCAGCAACTCGACGATGCGGCCCATGAGGTTGGCCGCGACCCTTCAGCGGTCGCCATCGCCCCACATATGTCAGTGTGGATCACGGATGGCCGCAACGATGACGCCCAGTGGCAGGCGGCACGCGAACACCTTTCGCACTACATGAACCGTATGGGCGACTTCTACTGGCGGATGTTCCAACAACTCGGTTACGAGGAGGAAGTCGCAGCCTCCCGCGGCGCGGCTCAGGCCCGCGACCGAGCGGGCGCCAGCGCCGCCATCTCTGACCGCATGGTGCGCGACATCGATGTCATCGGCCCCGTCGAGGCTGCTCGCGAGCAGCTCCAAGAACGTGCCGCGCTGGGCGCGGAGCTGCAGTTGCTCAAGAAGCTGCCGACCGATCCTCGCGAAGCTGGCCCCATCCTCGAGGCGTTGATCCGATGACCTCGCCGGGCGGCAGGGGGTCTCTGCGGCCCCCGATTGACCGCCTTGAGCCCACCGGCCAATAATCGCGCGTGTACTACAGGTCATAAGAGGTTCATAAGAGGGAGGTCCGATCCATGGACTGGAACGACTCACCGGAACAGGCTGCTTTCAGGGCGGATGCGGCCACGTTTATCCAGGAACGTCTGCCGGAATACTATCGAGGTCAGGCTCAGGAGGCCGAGGAAGGGCTCTTCAGCTGGTACGCCGACCGCAAGTCCGACGACCCCAATGCCCGCCAGGCCGCGGCGGACTGGGCCGCTGCCCTTGCCGAGCGCGGCTGGGTCGCGCCGCACTGGCCGAAGGAGTACGGCGGCGGCGGCCTCACCACGATGGAGCAGTTCGTACTGGGCGCGGAGATGGCCCGGGCAAAGGCGCCGATGGTCGGTGGCTCTGGAGTAATGCTCCTCGGCCCCACCCTCATCATTCATGGCAGCGACGAGCTCAAGCAGCGCGTGTTGCCGAAGATCCTCCACGGCGAGACCGCCTACGCCCAGGGCTACTCCGAGCCGGGCGCCGGATCCGACCTGGGCGCGCTCCAGACCCGCGCCGTCCGGGACGGTGACGAGTACGTGGTCAACGGCCAAAAAATCTGGACGTCGGCCGCGCACATGGCGGACGCGGTCTTCCTGCTCACCCGCACCGACCCGGACGCCCCGAAGCACCGCGGCATCACCTTCCTGGTCATCGAGGATATTCACAGCCCCGGTATCTCCGTGCGCCCGCTCATCGACGCCGCCTGGGGGCATGTCGTCAACGAGACGTTCTTCGAGGATGTACGCGTCCCCGCCGCCAACGTCGTCGGCGAGGAGAACCGCGGTTGGTACGTCGGCATGACCCTGCTCGACTTCGAGCGCTCGGGCATCGGCGGCGCCATCCAGCAGCAGGAGGAACTCGACGAGCTGATTGCGGCCGCAAAGTCGGACGAGCGCTCCACGCTCGGCCGCAATAAGGCCCTCCGAGGACGCATCGCTGACCGCTGGGTCGAGACCAACGTCTCCTTCAATTTCTCGCTCCGCATCGCCTCCATGCAAGCCGCTGGCCTCGTGCCCAACTACGAGGCATCCATGGGCAAGATGTTCGGCAGCGAAATCGGCCAGGAAGTGTATCGCACCGGCGTCCGCACCTTCGGGCTCTACTCGAACCTGTGGCCCGGCGACCCGCAGGCCCCGCTCGAGGGCAAGCACACGCGCAACTACATCCGTTCAATCCCGGCGACGATCGCGGGCGGTTCCAGCGAGGTCCAGCGCAACATCATCGCGACACGGGGACTTGGACTCCCGCGCGGCTAAGATCGAACGCATTTCGAGAGGCAAGAGCGGCCATTCAAGAGGGTCCGCTCTTGCCTCTCGGCGGCCTACCTGCTACCTACCCGCAACAGCAGCCAACCAGCGGCCAACGGCGGAATGAAAAGGAGTAGTCCAGACACCACCCATCCCAAGATCTCAATCCCATGAGGGTTCGCCTCGCTTGCAAATAAGATCAGCCATATCCCGAACAGGAGCGCTCCGAGCCCCAGCAGTAAGAGGCCAACCATCCGTGGATACCGCCAGGCCGCTACCAGCAGGAGCAGCAGCGGTGCGGCCTCTACGAGATGTTGTGCCCCGCTCAGCTCGCCGCCGACCATCTCCCCGACTGCGAAGACCAGTAACACGATGAAGGGCACCGCAAGCAGAACGCTAGCGGCGAGCTTTATTCGTGTCTCAGTTGGTAGCCCTCGAAGGTAAATCGAAACACCCATGCCGCCCCCCGATCAGCACCCAAGCTGCAGCTGAGTCGGCCGACTCAGCGCTCGAACCCCTACAGGGTTGCCGAACGCGACGGGAGTTGTCAGCGCCCCAAGACCTGAACTATCGATAAATGGCACACCCTGCAGGTCGACCACCACTCGAGGATGCCCGTCGTTGACCATCTTCAGGATCTCGCTCTCTTCACTGTCGCCGCTGAAACGAGGTCTAGCCTCCCATCGAGGTGCAGTATGGCGATGTCGGCGTCCCGGCGTTCGGCAGTGACACGCATTCCTGCGACTCCTTCTTACTAGCTTCTCGACAATCCCATACGTATCCCCAATAAGCAGAGGAATCGCGATAAACCAGTGCCCCCAGTAATGGTCGCGAGATGCCGCCAGACGATATAGCTCAGTCCCAGAGCAACATCGATGATCGCGACAATGCGGATCATAGAGGCGACGGTCGCAGATTCGCTTGCCCTGTTGCTCCTCGTTGACTGACCACGCCTGCCTGTTGCTCGTTCACAGTCGCTCCACCAGCGGATTTCGGTCAGGCTGACATCCTCACGACAAATCCACACAATATAGCCATGCGAATTACGAGGAGGATACTCTATCCGCCCTCGGTGCGGACTAGAAGTACGTTACTTGAGGAAGTCCACCGCCACGGGTTCGCTCAGGCCTCGGGCATGCTCAGGTTTGCGGCTCAGCCGCTGAGGCGCGCCTTCAGTTCCGCAGTCTTGAGGTCCGCCGCATACACCTCGGTGCCCGGCTGGTGCTTCCGTCCGCCTTGCGCGAGCAATCCCACGTCTACGGCGTCGAACCCGATCGCGTCGATGAGTCCCGCAACGACCTGCTTCGCTTCAGCGTCGTCGCCCGAGACGGGGATGCCAATGCGTTCCGGGTCGCCTGCCGGCCGTCCGAGGTCGCGCAGATGCTCCCAAGTGATGCCGTTGAACGCCTTCACGATGCGCGTCGCACCGAGGTGCGTCCGCAACAGTTCACTCGAGGTCGTGCGGTCCTCATCCAGCTCGGCGAACTGCCCGTCGCGGCCGGGGTAGTAGTCGTTCGTGTCGATGACGACCTTGCCCGCGAGGCCCGCCGCTGGCACCTCGCGATAGCGCCCGAAGGGGATCGACACTACCACCACGTCCCCGAAGGCAGCGGCCTCGGCTGGCGTCAGCGCCCGCGCCCGCTCGCCAAGCTCGCCAACGACGTCAGCAAGCGTCTCCGGCCCGCGGGAATTGCTGACCGCCACCTCATGACCGATGCGGACGAAGTGTTGCGCAAGCGTGCCACCGATACGGCCCGTCCCAATAAACCCGATGCGCACCGCGGACCTCCGCTCATCCTGACTGCTCCATCAGCATACGCGGGGGGCCGCCAGCACTTACCCGTCCAGCACGTCCCGCCACGCCCCGATGCCGAACCCGCCATCGAGATGTACCGTCTCCCCCACCAGCATCGAGGACTCGTCCGAGCACAGCCACGCCACGGCAGCGGCGACGTCCTCCGGCGCGACGTTGCGGCCCGCAGGCACCTGGGATCGCACCCGGTCGCTGATGCCGCTGCGGTACGAGTGCTCGCCGTCCGAACCCTCCACCCAGCCCGCCGACACGCCGTTCACCCGGATCCCTCGAGGCATGAGCTCCACCGCCAGGTAGCGCGTCAGCGACGCGAGCGCCGCCTTGCTCACCGCCACCGCTGAGTAGTTCGGCATGTACTGCCACGCCCCTGGCGACAGCAGGTTCACGACGCTGCCACCGCCTCGCCGCTCCATCATCGGCGTCGCCAGCTGCACCGCCGTCCATGGCCCGAACAGGTTCACGTCCATCGTCGCGCGCAGATGTTTCGGCCGCTGCTCGATCGCCGGCCGTGGCCGCTCGAGGCCACGCGCCGCGTTGTTGATGAGGACATCGACCCCACCCCACTGCGCCACACGGGCAAACAGCGCGCCCAGTTCCGCCGCATCGCCGATGTCCGCCCGCACCGCTTCGGACTCTACCCCAAGCTCCCGGCATTCGGCGGCTGCCGCTTCAGCCGCTTCCGCCGACCGCGCATAGTTCACGAGCACATGCACGCCCTCGGCCGCCAGCCGCAGCGCGATCGCGCGCCCGATTCCCCTCGACCCCCCGAGGACAACCGCGCGCTTCCCTGCCAGTGACGGATACATGCGGGTCAGTATCGCCTCCGCTTTCCCGTAGAGCGAGCCGAATCAGTCACTCTCCAACCCCGCCGTCCGCGCGATTCCGCGCCCTCGCGCATCCACGCGCCAGCCCGTAGCATGCTCGCCATACGGGCAACGACTGGAGTCGACGTGAACCCGGTAACGCTGGGCATCGCCTTCGGCATCGGTTTCGCCGTCTTCGACCTCGCGACGATGTACCCGCTCCATTGGCCGACCCCTCGCCAGAAGATCGAGGCGCTGAGCGCCGCCGCCATCGAGCGCTTCATGATCGGCCTGCTCATCCCCACGACAGACCTCGGCACGCCCCGCTGGCTGACCGGCGTCATCCTCGGCGTGACGCTCTCCGTGCCCTCCGCCATCATCACGAAAGCCTACCAGCCGATCATCGGCATCGGCCTAGTAGCTGGCCTCATCCTCGGCATCCTCGCGCAAATCCTGCTATAGGTTTGGGGATCGCCGCGAAGGACGAGGCGAGGCTTCGCGAGCGGCTATTCGCGCGACTTCGCCCACTCCACCGCATTGATCGTCTGCCCCGCGACATCAAGGGTGGCTTCCGTGGCCAGCCACACGGCGAGCCGCGCCGCATAGTCCGGCGGTACAGCATACTCGCGCTCCTGCGGTGGGGTCTTGTCGAAGAACGGAAACCCGCGCGTCTCCACACGCCCCGGCATGATCGCGACGCACAACACGTCCCGCGCCGCCAGTTCCAGCCCGGCCGTCCGCGTGAAAGACTCGATAGCGCCTTTCGAAGTGTTATACGGTGCACCACCGCGCACCGCGCTGCTGCCCCCGCCTGCGCCAGACATGTTGATGATGCGGCCGCGGCGGCGCTCCACCATTTGCGGTGCAACCGCCTTCGCACACAAGAATGTGCCCAGCACGTTGATGCGCAACACCTGCTCGAAGTCCGCGAGCTCGACCTGCTGCATGAAGGCACGCGGGCCAGGGACGCCGGCGTTGTTTACGAACACATCGATCGCCCCCAGTTCCCCCTCCACGGTCGCGACCAGGCGCTGCACATCCGCCTCCGAGGACACATCGCACGTCAAGGCAAGCGTGCGCCCGCCGGTCGCCTCGTCCACCTCCCGCGCCGCACGCTCGATGTCTGAGGTGGTCCGGGCCACCATCGCCACCGCGGCGCCCTCGCGCGCAAATGCCTCGGCGATAGCGCGCCCAATCCCGACGCTCGCACCGGTGACGACCGTCACCATCCCGTCCATCGTCCCCATCGTCCCACCCCAATCGTGATATCCGTTGCCGGCACCCAGCATACGCGCCTCACGAGGAATGAGTGCCGCGCTGCCTCGCCTCTGCGGCGCTCTCGGCAAGTCGCTGTCCGTCCGCGATCATGTACAATCGCACGATGCATACACGCATTCTCATCCTCGGTGCGGGCTTCGGGGGCCTGGAGCTATCGGCACGTCTTTCCTTGGAACTGGGCGCCGACGCCGACGTCACGCTGATCGACCAGAGCGATGGGTTCGTCTTCGGATTCTCGAAATTCGAGTTGATGTTCGGTCGTGCCACGCTTCCCGAGGTCACCCTGTCCTACCGCGATCTCGTACAGTCAGGCGTCGCGTTTCGTCAGGAGACGATCCGATCGATCGACCCGACCACTCGCACCGTCACGACCGACCAGTCCTCCTACGACGCTGACATCCTCGTGGTCGCGCTTGGCGCGGAGTATGACCTCCAGGCAACCCCCGGGTTCGCCGAAGGCGGGTACGAGTTCTACTCCATCCCCGGGGCTCTGCGCGCACACGAGATCCTCCAGTCGTTTCTCGGTGGACGCGTCGTCATTGGCATCCTCGGACAGCCATTCAAGTGCCCACCCGCTCCGTGCGAGGCGGCGATACTCCTCGACGAATGGCTCGTACAGCATGGCACTCGCGATATCAGCACGATCAGCGTCATCTCACCGTGGGGCATCCCGATTCCGCCATCGCCGGACGGATCGAAGGCGATCCTCGATCGATTCACGGAGCGCAGTATCGCGTTCGTCAAGGACCAGGTGATTGTCAGCGTCGACCCGAAGCGAAAGCTCATCCATCTCGCTGACGGCAGCGAGGTGCCGTACGACCTGCTCCTCGGTGTCCCTGTCCATCGCGTGCCAAAGGTCGTGCAGGCGTCCGGGCTGGCAGTGGACGGCTGGATCCCCGTGGACCGCGTCAACCTCGCGACCCGCTTCCCGGACGTATACGCCATCGGCGACGTGACAAGCGCCCCCGTCCCCAAGGCAGGCGTGTTCGCGGAGAGCGCTGCCCGCGCGGTCGCGGACCACCTCATCGCGCAATTCCGGGGCCAGGGGACGCCGAAACCATTCGACGGGACCGGCTCCTGTTACGTCGAGTTCGGAGGACACCTAGTCGCCCGGCTCGACGCCGACTTCCTCGGCGGTCCGAAGCCAACCGCACCCTGGGCCTCGGCGTCGCTCGATCTGGCCCAGGAGAAACGTGACTTCGCGTCCACACGCCAGACACGGTGGTTCGGCGCGCAGTAGACCGCTCGCCATTACTGCGTCATGGCTACACCGAGTACGCTGATCTCATGCCACTGATCAGCCTCCAGAATGAGGATGCTCGCATCGTCGCGCTGGCTGTTACCTACCACCTTGGACGGCCCGGATCGGAGACCGACCCGGCTACTCTGCAGCGACACGACCTCGGCCTCGCGCCGGTGGGGC
>CAYGHU010000016.1:0-19566 GCA_964349785.1 uncultured Dehalococcoidaceae bacterium
TTCCTCCTCGACATGACGCCCTATCTGCTCACGATCCTCGTGCTGCTGGTCTGGGCACAGCGCGGTCGGGATGCATTCCCTGCCGGCTTGAATAAGGTGTTTCGGGGAACTGGATGACGCTGGACTCCCCTGCACAGATCTCATGCTCGTACAACCATTTGGACAGAAGGGAACAGATCATGGGCAAGACGTTACGTAGCCGAGCACGGTGGCTCGTTCTCCTCGCCGCTGTCACTGCGTTCGGGCTGTTCTCCGTCGCATGCGGCGGAGACAAGGAAGACAGCACGGCCAGTCCGGCTGCTGGCGCGGCGGCGGCATCGGGCAAGAAGGTCACAACGATCGGCTTCCTGTATGTGGGGGCCGTCGACGACGGTGGGTACAACCAGGCGGCGTATCAAGGGCAGCTCGCCGTCGAGAAGTTGCCGGACGTGAAAGTCATCAAAGCCGAGAACGTCCCGGAAAGCGCCGAGGCTGAGCGGGTCATGGAACAGATGATCCAGCAGGGCGCGACGATCATCTTCCCAACGAGTTTTGGGCACCTCGACCCCGCCATCAAGGTCGGCGAGAAGTACCCGAACGTTACGTTCCTGCATCAGGGCGGGCTCCGGACCGCGAAGAACGTCGGCACCTACTTTGGCGCCAGTTGGGAAGCGAACTACCTCGCCGGCATCGCAGCCGGCAAGGCGACCAAGACCGGCAAGCTCGGGTACGTTGTCGCATTCCCTATCTCGCAGACACTGTTGAACATTAACGCTTTCCAATTGGGTGCGAAGTCCGTCACCCCCGCAGCCACCACGACGGTGGTGTTCACGGCCAACTGGTGTGATCCCGCGAAGATCTCCGAGTCCGTCAAGAACCTGAAGGATCAGGGTGTCGACGTCCTGAACCAGCACCAGGATTGCCCTGGCGCAGGTATTCAGGCCGCCGAGAAAGCCAGCATGTTCTCCGTGGGTTACCACGTAGACAACAGCAAGCTCGCTCCGAACGGATGGCTGACTGCCGCAACGTGGGACTGGACGAAACTGTTCGTCACCCTCGTCGGCCAGGTGCGTGAGGGCACGTACAAGGTCGGGCAGATCCGCCAGTCGATGGGCGATGGCACCGTCAAGCTTGCCCCGTTTGGCAAGGCAGTACCGAAGGATGTCCAGGACCAGATCGTCGCGACGCAGGCGAAGCTGCTCTCTGGACAGACGCAGATCTTCGCGGGGCCGATCAAGGACCAGAGCGGCAAAGAGCGGATCAAGGCAGGCGAGAAGCAGCCTGAAGTGACCTCGCTCGAACAGATGGACTACCTAGTCGAAGGTGTTGTCGGAAAGATTCCGCAATAGGGACCAACGAGCCCGGGTGGGCTGGCAGGCGCCGGCCCACCCGGGCACCCGCTCATGGGAGGAGTGCCCGATGGCTAGCGGTGTTATCGCCGAGAGTCGGCCTTACCCGTGGCCATGGCACGGGACGTTCGCACCGAAGCGCACGGGGCTTCTCATCGTCGTGGACGGAGCACAAGTGCTCACCGACGCGACGACCGCGCAGCTCATGAGTGTCGTCCGCGCGGCCACCGCCGCCGGCGTCACGATTGGTGACCTACCCGATCGGGAGGGCACGACGCTCCTACCGATGGGAATGAGTCACTTCGCGGTCACCCGCCCGCATCTCGGCGGCTTCAGCGGTACGGACCTCGATTCGATCCTGCGAGGGCGTGGGATCACCGACCTGATCCTCGCCGGTTTCCCGTTCGAGTTGGGGGCGGACTGCACCATGCGGCAGGCGAACGATCTGGGGTACGAGTGCTTGGCCCTTGCGGATTGCTGTACCGGCCTCGCTGTCGACACGCTGGCCGGCGCCATCTCCAGTATCCAGATGTCCGGCGGGATCTTTGGCGCGGTCGCCGAGTCGAGCGCCGTCCTCGAACTGTTCGCACACCATCAAGCAGTCGCCTCCGAGGCGACGTCAGATCTCATCTAGGAGTCAGCATATGACCACCCAGATCGCAGCGGAGCCCTATGCATGGCCATTCGACGGCAGCCTCGTTCCGGAACGGACGGCGTTGATCTGTATCGACTGGCAGACCGACTTCTGCGGGCCTGGCGGATACGTCGATGCGATGGGCTACGACCTCAACCTGACGCGGGCTGGGGTCGGTCCCACGCGGAAGGTGCTGGACCTGGTGCGCCGTATCCCCGGGATGCATGTGGTCCATACCCGCGAGGGGCACAAGCCCGACCTCTCGGACTGCCCGCCGAACAAGCTCTGGCGGTCGAAGCAAATCGGTGCTGGCATCGGCGAGTCCGGGCCGTGCGGTCGCATCCTGATCCGTGGCGAGCTCGGCTGGGACATCATCCCTGAGCTCTACCCGATCGATGGCGAGCCGATTATCGACAAGCCGAGTAAGGGCGCCTTCAGCACCACCGACATCGACCTTGTCCTTCGCAATCGCGGGATCACGCACCTCATATTCACCGGTATTACGACAGATGTGTGTGTCCACACGATCATGCGCGAGGCGAACGACCTCGGATACGAGTGTCTACTTCTGAAGGACTGCACGGGCGCGACCGACTACGGGAACTACGAAGCCGCGGTCAAGATGGTCACCATGCAAGGGGGAGTCTTCGGCGCCGTTGCTGACTCTGCTGCTGCGATCGAGGCGCTGACGCCGTTGGCAACGGTCCGAAGCGTATGACCCAGAGCCGGTACACCACGCGACAACTCTTCCAACAAGCCGTCGCCATCGTGCAACGATGGCCGCTCGATCCACCCGATCGCAAGCCAGCCTTCACACTGACCAAAGTCGATGCCCTGCCAGCGTCGCCGGGGGAAGGACCGATCGAGGGATTGGACGGCGACCTCTGGGACACTCGTGATCAGTTGCTCGGCGGCATGACTTCAGTCCTCGAGGTCGCGACGCACGCGAGCGCGCGCATCGAGCAGTACGCCGCGACCTATGGCGCGTTCGAGTTCGCCGCGGAGATCCAGTCCGATGCGATCAAGCTAGACACGGAAGCGAGCGCAGGGTCCTGGCGCGGGCCGCTGCACGGCCTTCCCATCTCGGTGAAAGACATCATCGATGTGTCCGGGATGCCTACCCGGGGAAGTTCTGCTGCGCTCCCCGTCCGGATCGCGGCTGCTGACGCGAGCGCGGTCGCGCGCATCCGTGCCGCCGGAGCACTGATGGTCGGCAAGGTCGCGACACACGAGTTCGCTCTCGGCGTCACAACACCACAGGCTCGCAACCCGTGGGACCAGACTCGAGTTCCCGGAGGATCGAGTGGCGGATCGGCGATCTCGCTGGTCACCGGCATGGCCCTCGGCTCCCTCGGGACGGACACGCGGGCCTCGATCAGGGTGCCGGCCGCGACGTGCGGGCTTGTCGGCTACAAGCCCTCACTCGACCTCATCCCAACAGATCACTGGCTCACGCTCTCATGGAGTCTCGACCATTTCGCCCCGATGGCGCGGTCGGTCCGCGATATCGCTCTGCTGATGAATGTCCTCGTCGATCGGCCGGGTGCATTCACTGGCGCCCTCCCTGGGACGCTCACAGGACGGCTGGTCGGCTACACCGACGCCACACTCGCCGGAGCGGAGCCCGAGGTCGCCCAACGTTTCGCCGAAGCATTGGGGGCGATGGAGAACGCTGGAGCCGTCGTACGCCGTCTCGATGCACCGACACGTGAGGACTATTCGCTCGCTAATGCTGCCGGGATGGTGATCAGCCGTACTGAGGCAGCACATTTCCACCACGAAGCAGGGACCGACCTCGAACTGTGTACCCCCGAGGTTCGCGACCAACTGCGTGAGGCGATGGAAATTGATGCCGTCGACTACGTGCGTGCTCTACGGCTGCGGGGCCAGTTGCGCGAGCGTCTGGCCGATGCCCTCGCCGGTGTCGACGTACTAGCGATGCCAACTTGTAAGGTCGTCGCCCCGCTTCGCGAGGAAGCCGACGACTACCTACTGGTCCTCTCCGAGAACTGCATCCCGTGGAGCCTGGTCGACTTCCCTGCCATCAGCGTGCCGATGGGTCTGGCGCAGGGTCTACCGTGTGGCATCCAGTTCGTCGCGTCTCCTGGCCAGGACCCGCTGCTCCTGGCAACCGCCTATGCGTATGAGCGCGTCGCCCCAGGGATGCCCGAGTGGAGTCCTCGATGACCGAGCAGATGCCGCCGGGCGCCGAGGCCATCGGCCGGATCATGGGTAAGACAACCGAGGAAGCGTTCGAGACGCTTTCCGGTATGTATGGCCCAGCGATGGCGATGGAGGTCATGAATATTGGGCACATCTGGGAGCGCCCAATGCTCACCCGACGAGAGCGGAGCTTCGTTGCGATCGCCGCCTTGGTCGCGATGGGAACGAAGGAGCGCCTTCGTATCCACGTGCGAGGCGCGATGAATCACGGCGCTACACCCGAGGAAGTTGAGGAGGTCATCCTCACAATGATGATCTACGCCGGGCACGCGAGAGCGACCGAGGCCATCGAGATCGCCCGTGAAGTGTTCGGAGAGGATGGCTCCGCCTCTTCCCACGAGTAAACTCGAACAGTACGAAGCGCGTTTCGAGGCTTCGCGCTGACCAGCCGCGGCGCATTCCGACGACGATCGATGCTCATTGTCGGAATGACTTGCAGTCGTTGGGGATCAAAGCGAATGCCGGGTGAGGCGGCGGACTAGGTGCGGGCCGACCAGTAAGGCCGTTCCTCCTAAGCAGGTGCTCTGCCAAATCAGGCGAGTCCTCAGCTGAAGGCCCTCCACCTCTGCGGCCACGGGCGTGTTCTTGCTCAGACGAAGTGACAGGCGACCCGGTGGCCGGGTGCCTTCGCCTCCAGTGCCTCACGGCACAGGTCAGTAGCGATCGGACAGCGCGTGTTGAACGGGCAACCAGACGGCGGGTTCGAGGGACTCGGGAGGTCGCCCTCCAGCAGCAGGCGCTCGCGGCGAGCCTCGCGTGTTGGGTCCGGGATCGGGATCGCTGAGAGCAGCGCCTTCGTGTAGGGGTGCTGCGGCCTCGCAAAGAGGTCTTCCGCCGAAGCGTCCTCCATGATCTTGCCGAGGTACATCACGGCGATCCGGTCGGAGATGAATCGGACCGTGCTCATGTCATGCGAGATGAATACATATGCAACACCCAATTGGTCTTGGAGGTCGCGCAACAGGTTCACGACCTGGGCGCGGACGGACACATCCAGGGCACTCGTGGGCTCGTCCGCGATCACGATGTCGGGCTGCACGGCAAGCGCACGGGCGATGCCGAGACGCTGGCGCTGGCCACCAGAGAACTCCGATGGGAATCGGTCAGCCATCTCTGGGACGAGCCCGACCTGGTGGAGGAGGTCGAGACGCGCTCGCGCCGCTCAGCCTTCGTTCCGATGCCCTGTACGGTCAGTGGCTCGGCAATGCTCGCGCCGACGGTCATGCGAGGGTCGAGGGACGCCATCGGGTCCTGGAAGACCATCTGTACCCGACGTCGGTACGCCTTCACGCCACCGCTGGTGCCGAAGTAGTCTGTCCCATCGAGAAGGATCTCTCCCGCGGTGGGCTCCTCGAGTCCGACGAGTACACGGCCGGTTGTCGTCTTGCCACAGCCAGACTCACCGACGATTCCGAGCGTTTCACCTCGCTGTAGTTCGAGGTCGACGCCGTCCACGGCACGGACGCGCTTCTCCTTGCCGCCAAGGATCGACCGACCCCGCACGAAGTGCTTTTGAAGCCCAGTTACACGCAGGAGGGGCGTCGGCCGCGCCCGGTCGACCTCGATTGTGGCAGTACGACTATCGGACATTCGCGACCTCCATCTCAGGCGCCGCTACCGGCACTGTCTGTGTGTCGTTGGATTCGAGCCAGCAGGCAGCAGCACGCATCGGGCCGGTCGGCAGGAGTGCCGGCACGCTCTCTTCGCAAACACGGGTGACGTGAGGGCAGCGAGGGGCGAACGAGCAGCCCGGGCCGAGCGCTGCCAGGTTGGGCGGGACACCGGGGATCTGGGCCAACCGCTCGGGCAGCGTGCCCTCGATGGATGGGATGGAACGCAGAAGACCCTGAGTGTACGGGTGGCGGGGGTCCGCGAAGATCTCGGCCGCGGGCCCGATCTCCGCGATCCGGCCGCCATACATGACGGCGACGCGGTCGGCGAACTGGGCCACGAGGCCCATGTCGTGCGTCACGAAGATGACCGAAGTGCGCTGCACCCGGTCATCGACGGTGCTCGCCCAGCGGGCACGCGGCACCGAGGAAGCCGCCTCGCCGGCGGCGATCCGCTTCAACATCTCCACGATCTGCGCCTGCACAGTCACGTCGAGCGCTGTCGTCGGTTCGTCCGCGATTAGGAGGCTGGGCTCGCACGAGATGGCGAGGGCGATCATGACACGCTGCCGCATCCCACCTGAGAGTTCGTGCGGGTAGGCGTCGATGTTCCGCTCGGGGTCTGGAATACCAGTAGCCGCGAGCAATGCAATCGCCCGCGCGCGTGCCGCCTCCGGCGTGAGGCCGAGGTGCTGACGGAGTGGACGGACCATCTGCTCGCAAACGCGCGAGACGGGGTTGAGCGAAGTCATCGGGTCCTGGAACACCATTGCAGCGTCTCCGCCGCGGACTGTCCGCAGCTCCGCATCGGACAGTCCGAGGACGTCCCGCCCCTCGAGCAGAATGCGACCCGAGGTAATGCGCCCGGGATGGGCGACCATCCGCATGAGCGCCATCGACATCACGCTCTTGCCCGAACCAGACTCCCCGACGATCGCGAGGCGTTCGCCGCGGTCGAGCGTAAACGAGACGTCGTCGACAGCACGCAGGATGCCGCGCGGCGTCGCGAATTCGACGGTGAGGTGCTCGACTTCGAGCAGCGATCCTGAGGTTGTGCTTGATCGCGTGGATGCCGTCATCGTGGTCGCTCCTTCGAACAGGTTCACGTCGCCGCTACGTGCGGTGTTGCGGGTCGAGTTGCTCGCGGATGCCGTCTGAGAAGGGGTGGAGGCTCATTGCGACGAGTGCCAGGGCGATGCCGGGCATCGTCGAGATCCACCACGCGGTCTGTAGATAGTTCCGTCCGTCCGCAACCAGGTTCCCGAGGGACGGCGCAGGCGGGACGATCCCGAGGCCAAGGAACGACAACGCCGCCTCCCAGGCCCTTGCCGCCGCGCCGAGCCGGCCGGCCACCGACCAGGTCGTCCCGAGGAGTGGCTAGCCGAACTCCTTGCCGCGCGGGACCAGCGCATGACCCGCTTTTGGTGAGGACGAGGCGGCGCTGTGGGATGCACTGGCCCAGTGCTTGAAGTACATCGGAAGCCTAACGCGCGGACGTGTCGCCCTGGATCGCGCGCTCGCCCTCTACGCGAAACGAGGGGCCGCATGCCCGCGCGCGTGCGTTTACGCGCTTCATGGAAGGCAACGGTGAGCCAGACGTTGCCGGGCTTCAGATCTCGGTGCACGATCCCCATGGCGCAGCTGGTAGAACGTCACCCGGGGGAGCGGCTCTGGAGCGACCCCGAGTTTCGGCTCCTGCCGCGCTCGATTGATCTGATCGATGATCAGGGCAAGTCGCCGGTTGACTCCGGCCTCGTAGACTGGCCCACCGTCGCGGGACGTGAAGACCAAGCCGGGCCAGGCCGCATCGTTGACCTTACGACGTTGCCGACGCTCGTCGTGCCGTTGCCGCGCGAGATCCGCCTTGCGAACCATTGCAGGCGTCCGTAGCGGCATGGGAGCGATATCCGCATAGTCCGCCCGTCGCTCGCCCATCTGCTCCTTCCGATGCCCGCGCAGCAGGTCAGCCAGGAACGCCGGTATCTAGATGCGCACCAATGTGAAACCGTGTCGCTCGCAGTGCCTTCAGGGGCACTCGGCAGCGCTATCCGAGGTTGGGAATAGCCAGCCAGCTCACGCGATAGCCCAATGCCAGGGAGACCTGAGCGGCGCACTCCATGACCACCGGCGCGAGCGTCTTGATCCGCTCGTCGGTATAACCCTCGGTGGGCCCGGTCGCGTAGATACTCGCGATATACCGTCCCGTGTGATCGAAGATCGGCGCTGCAATGCCTGCCGAGTCCAGCTCGCGGCCGCCGCGGTTAATCGCGTAGCCCCGCTCACGGACCTCGGCGATCTCCTGGATGAGTTCTGCCCCAGTCACCGTGCGCGCTGTGACGGCAGGCAAGCTCTCGATCGGTATGTGGAGATCGCTGTCCGGCATGAACGCGAGGGCGACTTTCCCGCCCGAAGTCGTGTGAGGAAGCGCGCGTCCTGCGATCGGGACAGAGATAGGTGTGCCGTCCACGACTGCCACGCGCGCGATGAAGAGCATCTCGCCGGCATCGAACACGGAGAGCCCCGTCGTTTCCTTCTGTTCCCGTGCGAGTCGTTCGATATATGGAAACGCCACCGCGTAAACGGGGTAGTGGTGTAGCGCTCCCATCCCGATCTCCCACATGCGGAGTCCGAGGCGGTATTTCTTCGTGTCCGGCTCTTGTGAAACCCAGCCTTCGTGACGGAGTGAACTCAGCACTCGGTGCGCCACTGTTTTATTCATGATCAGGCGTTCGGAGATTTCGCCAAGGCTGAGCGCGCCTTCCTGAGACAGAAGGCGCGCCACTCGGAGAACCTTTTCGGCGGTCAGCAATCGATCGGCCATCGCGTCCTCCCACCAACAGCGTCCCAGAAAAAACGCTTAGTTGTGTTGACATCGCGGATGGTCCCTGCTAGATCGTAGCCACCCTAACGGGTTCGCTAGTAGGTATGCCGTCCCGATATCCGGAAGATACTAGGGATATGCCCAGGAGGAACAGGCATGGACAGCAACTCTTATTGGTCCCGAAGAATCTCCCGGCGCGCCACGATACGCGGCTCCGCGCTCGGACTCGCCGGTCTCGCCGGTGCTGCGCTGGTCGGATGTGGTGGTGGCGGTGAGAAATCGCCCACAACGACCGGGGGAGGCGGCGCGCTGGCCACCGCGACGGCAGTCTCGCAGCAACAGGCCAAGCGCGGCGGCACCTTCCGTGTCAGCATCACGGCCGACCCGACCACATTGGACCCGTACAAGACCGCCAGCAGCCCGGCGCGAACCTTCACCTCGTACTTCTACAGCCGGCTGCTGCGCTATGAGACCAAGCCCAATGTCGACATCTACGACCAGGCGATCACCGGGGATCTAGCTGAGAGCATCGAGACTACAGACGGACAGAACTGGGTCCTGAAACTCCGGAAGGGCGTGAAGTTCCACAACATCGCGCCCGTTTCCGGCAGGGAGTTCACCTCTGCCGATGTGAAGTACAACTGGGACCGGCTCACGGACGCGAAGTCGATCGCCCGCTCGTCTGTCCAAAACGTCACGTCTGCGACGTTCCCAGACGCGTATACAGTCAAGTTCGTGCTCAAGGAACCGTCGGCGATCTTCCCGCACGTCCTGGCCGATTTCCTGAACATCCAGGTAATGCCGCTTGAAGCGGATGGGAAGTTCAACCCACTGGTGACTCCGATCGGAACTGGTCCATTCATCATGGAGCAGTACCAGACGTCGTCGAAGGCGAAGTTCCGGCGTAACCCGGACTATTACGTCACCGGCGTGCCTTATGTGGACTCCGTCGAAACCTTGATCATCCCCGAGTACGCGAATGCCCGAGCCCAACTGGAGTCGGGTGGGATCCATACGCTCGCGGTCCAGCCGGATGACCTATTGGGAATCCGCAAGAATCACACGGACTGGCAGTGGAAGGCCGTGGGCGGCACCGTCGGGTACCTCTACTGGTCGGCGGCAAGCCAGAGCCCGGGCGCTCCCTGGCTCGACGAACGCTACCGCCAGGCGGTGTCGATGGCGATGGACCGCGAGGGTCAACATGAGCTCGCCTACAACGTGGGTACGCTCAAGCAGGCCGGCCTCGAGGTCGTCACCGACACGAACAACATCGTCCCCCGGAGCCGAGGCACGTGGTGGTTAGACCCGTCTAACCCGGGCAAGGGCGATACCGGTCGCTTCTTCAAGTACAACCTGGCGGAGGCCAAGAAACTTCTCTCAGCCGGTGGCTGGGAGGGGACACCGATCAAGTTCCAGTACCCGACTACCCAATACGGCCCGGTGTACCAGCTCATTGTTCAGAGCATCAACGACGACATGAATAAGCTCGGCATCAAGGCGCAGCTCGAAGGCCAGGACTACAACTCGGTCTACTTCCCGCAAACACGGGCTGGGAAGTTCCACGGTGTGTCGCTCGGAGCCGCCGCCTCCTACGCCGAGGTGAACGGTTACGTCGACCGCTTCTTCAGTCACACCGAGTCGAACGCCAGCATGATTCGCGACAAGGACCTGGACGACCTACGCGCCAAGCAGGCCGCCGAACTGGATGTGAACCGCCGTCGCGAACTCATCCACGACATCCAGCGCATCAACGCGCAGCACATGTACTACTGCCCGACGAACTATGGCGCCGGCCTGACCTACACGGCGTATCTGCCGTCGGTCCGGAACATCTCGAACCCGCGGGGGCCGATCCAGAGCGAGACGTACCCCTACCTGTGGCTGGAGTAGCGAGGTAACGATGCGGCATGCGACTCCCTCGCGCCTAGTTTCAACGAGGGGTTCGCGCGGTCAGGCTCATGGCTAGGGGGGCTGATGCAACGATATATCGTCCGCCGGGTTATGTTGTTGGTGCCAACGTTGCTCGGAGTGACCCTGTTGGTCTTCACGATGGTGCGGCTCTTCCCGGGCGACGTCACCGCGACCATCGCCGGTGACTACGGCTCGCTCAGCCCGGAAGCTAAGGCGGCGCTGCTTTCTGAGTTCAAGCTCGACAAGAACATTCCGCAGCAATACGCGATCTGGTTCGGCAAGCTCATCCAGCTCGATTTCGGTACCTCACTGGTCAGCGGACGCGATGTCAGGAGCGAGATCCAGCAGCGCATCCCGGTATCGCTCCAGTTGGGCCTGATGGCCCTGACGGTCAGCGTGGTCTTCGGGATCTCGATCGGCGTGATCTCTGCGTTACGTCGGAACTCCCTTTCCGACTACGCGGGCCGGACGTTCGCGATCGGCATGCTGGCGGCGCCGAATTTCTGGCTAGGGCTTCTGCTGATCGCCATGGCCGGCCGCTACTTCCATTGGGGCGTACCTCCGGCGAACTATCCCAACCTCCAGCATGATCCGCTTGCCAACATCAAGTTCATGACGGTGCCCGCGTTGATCATCGGCGCGAGCGCCTCTGGTGGGCTGATGCGCTTTACGCGGACCGCGATGTTGGAGGTCCTCCGGCAGGACTACGTCCGTACGGCGTATGCGAAGGGCCTTCCCGAGCGGACCATCGTCATGCGGCACGCGCTCAAAAACGCGTTAATCCCGGTCGTGACGATCATCGGCTTGAGTCTGCCAGGGATCGTCGCCGGTTCGGTCATCATTGAGACCGTATATTCCATTCCGGGAATGGGGCGCTATTACATCACCTCGGTGGGTCTGCTGGACTTCCCCGTGGTGCAGGCCATCAACGTCGTCACCGCGTTTGTCCTGCTGATGTCGAACCTGGGTGTTGATGTCTCGTACTCGTGGTTCGACCCGAGGATCCGATACCAATGAGCGCAGACAGCAGCACGCAACGCATCGATGTCGCACGAGGGCCGTCGGCCAGCGCCACGCTGAGTCACTCGAATCGGGTCTTCTGGCGCAACGTCCGGAAGTATCCGCTCGGGGCCATCGGAGGCGTCCTGGTCATCCTCCTGCTGCTGATGGCGTTCGTGCCGAGCCTCTTCCTCGTGACCGAGGCGCAGGATCCGATCCGGCAGAGTGTGCGTGAGCGCTTGGTCGGACCGAGTTCGCAGCACTGGCTCGGGCAGGATGAACTCGGACGCGATCTCTACGCGCGGCTCGTCGTCGCTACTCGGACCTCGATCACCATCGGGTTTGGCGTGGTGGCCCTTCAGCAGGTGCTGGCGATCACGATCGGGACGGTGTCGGCCTACTTCGGAGGTAAGTTCGATCTCCTCTTCCAACGTCTGGTCGACATCGGGATCGCCGTCCCTAACCTGATCTTCATCATTCTGGTCGTCCAGATCATGTCGACGCGGTTGGACGCCGTGTCCCAAGGACATGGCGACGAACTCGCGATCATGCTGGGCCTAGGGTTCGTGGTCGCGGCGAGTTCCTCGCGGACCATGCGAAGCGTGGCGCTCACGCTCCGTGCGCAGCAGTTCGTCGAGGCGGCACAGGCGCAGGGCGCGACGAACGTCCGGGTGATCGCGCGCCATATCGTGCCGAACATGCTGCCGATCGCGATCACCAGCGGCACGATCCTGATCGGGAGTGCCGTGCTGGTTGAGTCCTCGCTGTCGTTCCTCGGCTATGGCGTACAGCCTCCGACACCCAGCTGGGGCCGGATGCTCAGCGACGGTCGCTCCCAATTAATCCGTGCGCCGCACTTGGCCATCTTCCCCGGCCTCATGATCTTCATCACCGTGTTCAGCTTCAACATGCTTGGTGACGCGCTGCGCGACAAACTCGACCCGCGGCTTCGCGGCTCTAACTAGTGGTCCTTGGCACAGGGTCTGGACGTCCCGCACGAAGAATCGCGATGGATGCGGCGAACTGGGAGTAACTATGCCTTCGGCATTTCACGGGATTCGGATCCTCGACTTTACCCAGGTCGTCGCGGGGCCGTTTGCGACGACGCTGTTGTCCGACATGGGCGCGGAGATCATCAAGGTCGAGCGGCCGGGCAGTCGCGAGCGCGGGGTCCCGAAGGCCTCGTTCGAAGCGATCAACCGCGGGAAACGCAGCATCACGTTGAATCTTGACCGTGCGGAGGCCGAGGAGATTGTCCGCCGTCTCATCCGTACTTCCGACGTCGTGGCGGAGAACTTCCGTCCGGGCGCCATCGACCGCATGGGGTTTGGGTACGACGAACTCCAGAAGCTCCGTCCCGGGATCATCCTCGCGTCGTGCTCCGGCTGGGGGCGGGAGGGCCTTTGGTCCAGCCGAGGCGGCTACGACCACGTCGCACAGGCGCTGAGCGGGGTCATGTCGGAACAAGGGACGAGCCGACTTGAGCCCCACGCCATGATCGCCGGTGCTGGCGACCGCCTCGGCGGCATGATGCTCGCGTTCGGCGTCGCCAGCGCGCTGTTCGTGCGTGAGCGTACCGGCGAGGGGCAGCACATCGATGTCTCTCTCCTGAGCGCCCTCGTCCAGATGCAGAACCAGGAGCTGGCCACCTACCTCGAGTCGGGTGAGCAACTCGGCTTCCAGCGGTTCCGTTCGGCGACCTACACCCATTACGAGTGCGCCGATCGCGAATACGTGGCGATCGCCGCGAACACGCAGGCGATGTGGGAACGGCTCTGCAATGCCCTCGGGCGCTCCGAACTGAAGGCCGACAACCGCTTCAACACGGCCGAAGGCCGGCGGCTGAATATGGACGCGCTGGTCGCCGAACTTGCGGCGCTCTTCGCCACCCGGCCTCAGGCGGCGTGGATCGAGCGACTCGAGGAACACGACGTGCCTCATGCGCCGGTGTTGGACTACGCCGGAGTGGTTGCGAATCCACAGTTCGAGATCAACGAGTACATCGTCGAGGTGACACAGCAGGGACGCGGGAGCAAGCGGATGCCGGGCCCGCCCGTGCATATGAGCCTGACTCCCCCACGCATCCAGAGCTGGGCACCGATGCTCGGCGAGCACACCGACGAGATCCTCCGCGAAGTGGGTTACGAGGATTCCGAGATCACCCAGCTCCATACATGCGGAGCGGTATGACGAGCGGCCGGTCAGGAGGCGTTCCATGAGCATGAGAAATACTGTCGCCGTCGCGGGCGTAGGTGAGACCGAGTACTCACGCGACTCCGGGCGGAGCGAGCTCCAGCTGGCGCTCGAAGCAACCATGAAGGCCCTTGACGATGCCGGGATCGCCCCGGAAGAGGTCGATGGCATCATGCGGTGGTCGGTCGACTCCAGCCCGGAGCAGATGATCGCCTCTAACTTGGGCGTGCGCGACCTCTCCTGGTTCGGGGAGGTGAGCGCGGCTGGCCCGGCCGCGGCGGCGATCGTGGCGCATGCCGCGGCAGCCATCCACGCGGGCCTCGCGAACGTCATCGTGTTGTACCGCGGCGTCAACGGGCGTTCCGGCCGGCGGTATGGGCGCGGAGACGTCACGGGACAAGGAGGGCGCGGCGCAGGCGCCTTCACGGAGCCGTACGGCATCCTCGCCCCACAGATGAGCCTGGCGATGAGCACCCGACGGCAGATGTACGAGCACGGCTATACCAGCCGGCAGTTCGGCATGGTGGCCGTGACCCAGCGGATGCACGCGAACCGCAACCCGAAAGCGATGTTCTTCGACCAGCCCCTCTCCATTGACGATCACCAGAACTCTCGGTACGTCGTCGATCCGCTTCACCTGTACGACTGCTGCCTCGAGTCCGACGGCGGAGGGGCGATGGTCCTGACCTCGGTTGAACGCGCTCGGCAGCGTCCCGGACCCGTGGCCGCGATCCGGGCAGCGGCGCAGGTCGGCACTGGTGTGGGCCCGAACGCTGAGCGCCTGCGGAAGCGGTTGTTCGCGCAGGCGGGGGTGGCACCCTCCGACGTCGACGTTGTCCAGATCTACGACCATTTCTCGCCATTCGTCGTCTTCGGGCTGGAGAGCAACGGCTTTGTGAAGCCGGGCGAGGGTGGTGAGTTCGTCGAGTCCGGCGGAATGTCCTGGGACGGCGGCGAACTTCCGGTGAATACCTCCGGCGGGCATCTCTCGGAGGTGTACCTGCAGGGGATGAACCACCTGATCGAGGCGGTACGGCAGGTCCGGGACGAATCAACCGCCCAGGTCAAAGATGCCGAGTTGTCTTACGTCGATACCAGCGTCGGCGCGGTGCTGTTTGAACGGACGAAATAATGGTCGCCTCACAAACCACGTGGTCCTTCACTCGTCCCGACCGGCTCCCACTCCCTCAGCCGTTCGAGGAGGCACTTCCCTACTGGGAGAGCCTCAAGCGAGGAGAGTTACGCCTCCAGAAATGTCAGCAATGCGGAGAGGTTTCGCACCCGCCGAAGGCGATGTGCTCGTCTTGCCACTCCTTCAATATGGGCTGGGAACTGATGTCCGGGCGCGGAACGGTGTACTCCTACATCGTGACCAGGCAGCCGATCCACCCCGCCCTGGTCGGGCACACCCCGTTCGCGACGGCCCAGATCCAACTCGAAGAAGGGCCGATCGTGACTTCGAACATCATCGATGTCCCGCCCGATGAGATCACAATTGGTCTCCCCGTCCGGGCGACGTTTGAGGCGGTGAATGACGACGTGACGTTGCTGTATTTCGTCGCGACATTCCGTGTACCAAGCCGGCCAGCGCTGCGAGAGGCGACGTGATGCACGACTGGAAATGGGACACTCTTGCAGGCCGCCTCAAGGGCTGACGGGGACCCCGAGCCTCGCGCGATCGACGTCGGTCTCTCAATGCGCGAGAACAGTGCGAGACGATCCGTTTCTGAGAAGCCTTTGGAGGCGTCTTCCCGCGCGATCGTCCGTAGCCGCTCGGGATCGAGCACCCGGTTCCCTTAAAGCAGACTGCTTTCCTGACGGAAGGAAAACGACGCGCTTCAACGGTTGCTGTAGCGATTGACTGCACGGACAGGCCTGCGAGCACTGCGGCTGCCCGCTCGGGCAGCCGACAGCGCGGGGCCGGTGCGCTTCCGACGGCACGGAAGCCAGGACGCCCACTACACCTACTACGGGTTGAGATTGAAAGCATCAGAGCGTGACCGCTGAATTGGTGGCCGTTATGACATGCGGTTGCTCTCGCTTGGCAGCAAGTCTGTTTTCTGGTGACCATCCGTGCTAGACAGCAGAGTGTGCGCTGCTACGGGACTACGCCACTGCTGCAACCGGCCTCCACTACGGCCGCACGAGTAGTACCGCCGCACCCGTGACGTGGCTCAGTACGTAGTCCGCCACGGAGCCGACCAATACTCTCCGGATGCCGGTCCGGCCATGCGTCGCCATCACGATGATGTCGCAAGCGAGCTCATGCGCAAGCTCGAACTATCTGTTGACCGGGCTTGCCTTGAAGGACGAGCTGAAGCGCTGTCCCGCTCCATCCGCCTTCCGCAAGTTCATCAGCCGCCCTGCGGAGGTGCCGCCGCAAATCGCGGGTTTCCGCAGTCAAGACCTGCTCCGCTACTTCCGGCGGTACATCCGAGACGACACCCGCCTGGCGGGCAAGTGCAGAACTGACGGACTCGATCGCCGCGAAGAGCACGATCTCCCGCGGCGCCAGTCGGATCACATGCTGTAGGGCCTGACGCGAGAACTCTGAGCCGTCGATAGGCACAAGTGCCTTCGCGTACATTCCACCCTCCTGGAACGAGCACCGTCGAAGCCGCGTTCTTACCGTTCGACGTTCTGGTTGATGGCCCGCACTACTTCGTGGCTACCCTCAATCTGGACGCTCGGCAAGATCCGGTCGAGCCATCGCGGGAACCACCAATTCACATCGCCGAGCAGTTCCATCACAGCTGGCACCAGAATCAGCCGCACAACTGTTGCGTCCAAGAAGATCGCGACTCCGAGCCCGATCCCGAACTCCTTGATGATTCTTCCCTCGCTCAGCGCGAAGCTCAGAAACACGGCGACCATGATCGCCGCAGCAGCAGTGATGACGCGCGCTGTTTGAGTCACGCCGTGGGTGATTGACAGGGAGTTCCCCATGCCATGCACGTAATTCTCACGAATGCGTGACAGGAGGAACACCTCGTAGTCCATGGAGAGACCGAACAGCACCGCAAACAGCATCATCGGGAGGAACGACTCGATCGGCCCCTCGCCGCCGGTGCCCAGGAGTCCCGATAGCCACCCCCACTGGAAGATCGCGACTAGTACGCCGTAGGCCGCGCCGATCGATAATAGGTTCATCGCCGCGGCCTTAATGGGGACCACGACCGAGCGGAACACCGCCATCAACAGGAGGAAGTTCAGCCCGATCACGATGGCGAAGAAGACGGGAAGCCGCGATGCAATCCGGTCACCAATGTCGTCGAATGCTGCCGTGAGGCCGCCGATGTAGGCGTGGAGTTCCGTCCCGGCAGTGGCCTGAGGGATCACGTCGTTGCGAAGACGCTTCAGCAACTGCCCAGTGGACTCGTCTTGGGGGGACCCGACTGGGATAACCGAGATCACTGCCGCATCGCCGTTTGGACTAAGTCGGGCCGGGGATGCGAAGACGACTCCTGCTGTGCTTCCTAGTGCCGCGCCCAGCGCAGAGAGTGTGGCGGTCGAGTCACCCGCAGGCAGGTCGACCGCAACGACAAAGGGCCCGTTGAAGCCTGGGCCGAAGCCTGCTGCAAGCAGGTCGTATGCGCGCCGACTGTGTAGGGTCTTGGGGTTGTTCCCTGCGTCCGAGGAACCAATCCTCATGTCCAACGCCGGAGCAGCCAGCGTCAGCAGGATGACGAGCGCCACGAGGCACGAGAGGATCGCGTGTCGCTGCACGACCCCAGCGAACCGGTACCAGATGCTCGATCCATCGCCGGTTTCGACCGAATGAAACGCGGGGATACTGAGCCGGTCGATGCGTGTACCTGCCAGCCCGAGCAAGGCTGGGAGCAACGTCACAGCCACCAGCACCGCAGCGGCAACGACGGTGGCCCCCGCGATGCCCATCGCGGCGACGAACTCGATCCCGACGACCGTGAGTGCCAGCAATGCGATCACGACTGCGCCGCCGGCGAAGATCACTGCGCGCCCCGCGGTGTCAACGGCAACCGCGACCGCCTCGGTCACAGACTCCCCCTGATGGAGTTCTTCGCGATAGCGCGTCACGACAAGAAGTGCGTAGTCAATGCCGACGCCAATACCGATCATGGCCGCAAATGCTGGCGTAAACGTACTCATGCTTAACAGCCGAGCGAGGAGCAAGATCGACACGATCCCAGTCCCAAGACCAAAGAGCGCGGTCACCATAGGCAGTCCCATGGCGACCACGGAACCAAAAGCGACCAGCAGGATGAGGGCCCCCGCGGCGATACCAATCGCCTCCGAGCGCCCAGGCGGAACCACCTCGCCAGACTGAACTACGGCACCGCCAACTTCGAGCTGGACGTCCGGCGTGGACCGACTGTCCACCAGGTCGAGCAGTGCGCTGATGCTGGATTCGGTGACCTCGATGCCCCTGCCCGCGTATTGCACAGTCGCGAAGGCGACCATGCGGTCACGCGAGATCGCTGCATTCCCAGGTTCGTACGGCGAAATCACCGCGACCACTTCGGGCAGTGTCGCGAATTCCTTTGTCAGTTCCTCGACACGGGAGTGCACGGCCGGATCGTCAAACCCCTTCGGGGCCTGCATCACTAGGATGGCCGGATCACCGGCTTGCTGCGGGAATCGCTTTTCGAGCAGATCCCGGGCTGCCTGCGATTCGGTGCCCGGGAGCTTGAGGTCGTCCGCGAACCGTCCACGTGCGTTGAATCCGAGGACTCCTAGCGTGAGGACGAAGATCAGCCACGCGAACAGCACACGACGCCAGTGGATCGCCGCGTATCGGCCCCACGCAGCGAGTGGTCCGCTCTCCCGTTCAGTCGGCAGAATCGATGGGCCTTGGCTCATCCGCGCACCCTGTTTTCGTTGGTCATTTCGGTTACCGTCCTTGCCTCTGAGCGCTCAGCCGCGATGCTGGCCGCCAAGACGAACGCACCAAGCAGGTCGGCTAAACGGATCGTGTCTGCATGCCCGAGTGCTTCGAAGGCCGCACCGAGGTAGGCGCGACTTTCCGCCCTGATCTCATCGAGCACGCGGTGCCCTTCGTCCGTCAACCTGAGACGCACGATGCGCCGGTCGAACTCATCACCACCGCGCCGGACAAGCCCCGCCCGTTCCAGCCGGTCTGCCAATCCCGTGACCGTGGCGGGCCGCGAACGTAACCGCTTGGCCACTTCGCCGATTGGCTGCCCGTCCTGCTCGTGCAGTAAGAAGAGCGTTCCGATCTGTGCGATCGTCAGACCTCGGTCGCGCCACACCTTGACTCGAAACGGCTCCACAAGGTTGACCGCCTCACCGAACGCGCGCAGCGCGCGATCAACAAGGTCTGTATCCATCGTTACTCCCTGGTATCCAGCTGCGAAGCGGCCTTCGCTGTTCGATGAGGACTCCCAGGTGGCGTGACATGGTTGTTTCTTTTCTGTGAGGAGAGTATTTTCTGTAGTGCTAATGATACTGTCAACTGGGAAAGGGGATGGAACCACGGCCCAAGGCAAATGTCGTGAGCAGCGTCAGCAGAGATGTCATTCGCAGGATCAGTAGATCACCTGGCATCTGTCGCGACGTCTCCCAGACGGTGCGAGCGACGACCAAAGGCGCTGAGGCGGCAACAGGGTTCCCCCAGTCTCGGTGTCCGGGAACCGGGTCAGGACACGACCGATCTTTGAGAGGAATGCGAGCCGGAAGCGCGGACACGGCCGCGGGCACGGCTTGGGGTAAGGATGGGAGGCGCGGCGTACACCGACATCCGTTGTTCACCGCCGGGCGAGCTCCGCCGTACTGCTGGGGCTGGCGTCACTGAAGGGTGCTCCGGCTCCCACAGAGAGCCGTCCTAGTAAGAGGTCACGATGGAACAGA
>CAYGHU010000017.1:0-11708 GCA_964349785.1 uncultured Dehalococcoidaceae bacterium
GCCCACTTCATCGGCGTTTCCATCTCCCGAGACGAGACGGAAGCGACATAAGCAAGCGAGAAGTCGTCGCGGAGCAACGCCACAATCAACGTCCCGAACGCGAGGCTGGTGAAGAACGCCGTCGCCATCAGCCCGCGTCGTGAGGCCCGGATGAGGTTGGGACGCCGGGAGCGCAGGCCGACGATCGAGGCTCCGGTCGTGAAGATCGCGGTGGCCAAGGCGGTGAGCAGAGAAGCGGCGCCGATGGACGCCAGGACGTTCATCTCGCGTTGGAAGCTTCCTCGGTGTCCGTGACGAACTCTGATTCGTGCTTGATGATCACTGATGACGCCTGCAGGTGCCCGGGCGAGTCGGCCGTCCCCTCGACGATGACAAAGGCACGCGGCCCGAATAGGTTCGGCTTCACGCCGTCGTACGAGACGGACATCTGCTGCAACCCGTCCTCGCTCTGGATCACGAATGAGGAAGGACGGCCGTTCTCTTCGACAATCGAGTCTTCGACGACGCGTCCCCCGACCCGCCACCGCTTGTCTTGCACATCGATCTGCTTCGCGAACTCGTCCGGCGTCACATAGTACGAGATAGACGAGCCAGCCGCCGACACCGCAAGCACACTGATCGCCACGGTCGCAACCACAAGAATCGCGACCAGCCGCGCGCGCCGGCTGGCGAGCAACTGTCTGGGTGCAAACTGGGTCACGGCGTCTCCCCCAGTCGATCGAGCATGGAACGCAAGTCCGATTCCTTCAGCTCGCCAAGGTAGCGGCGGTCGATGTCCATCCCCGGTCGCAGAAACAACGCCATCGGTAGGCGTTCGACGCCGTAGTCAAGGTAAACCTTATTTTCGCGGTCGCGGATCACTGGAAACGTTAGACCGTAGTCCTGCGCGAACTCGCGTGCGTCGGTCTCGCTGTCCCAGATGTTCATACCAACGAACACGTATCCCTTCGCCTGGTACTCGGGCCACAGCCGCTGGATCAGCGGCGCTTCGGTCTTGCATGGTTCGCACCAAGAAGCCCAGAAGTACAACAGGACCGGCTTGTCCGAGTGGTCGGCAAGGGTGAACGTGCTGCCGTCGAATGCCTCGATGCTGAAGTTTGGAGCCTGGCCAACTCCTGCCTCCCCGGCCTGGTTGTCTCCATTGTCGTTGATGAAGGCGAATGCCAGGCCTCCGACAAGCAGGAACACGATGCCCGCCCCCACGAGGAGGACTGGCTGGCCGCGCAACGTCCGCATGGACGGGAACGCAATCATTGCAATCGAGGCTATCCCCTCCCGCGCGCCCAATCAATGCGAACTTGTGGTTTCAGCAGTGGCCGGGCTATCGTGTCCTCGGCTTGACCCACACGATGCGCCGATGGTATCTGGTACAGCGGCACCAATTTTGTAGACGTGTGGGATCGTGTGGTTGGCCAGCAAGGGGGACGGTGTTGCGCGCGACTCGAAAGGGTCTCAGGCGACTGGGACTGACACGAACCCGTTCCCGGCGCTTGCTGCCGCTTCTCGGACTTGTCCTCTTGGTGGGGTTACTGGTCGCCTGCGGTGGGCCGCAGAGCACAACCGAGATCGCTGGAAGCAACAACGACAAACTGTGGGGCCCCTACCGGGTCGTCCTCGTGCTCGCGGCCATCGTCTTTGTCGTCGTCCTCGCGCTGACGTTGGGATTCAGTATCTGGTTCCGCGAGCGGCCCGGTCGTGTCGCCCAGCAGATCCACGGCAATACCCGCCTCGAGGTGATTTGGACCCTCATCCCGGTCGCCATCGTGGCGATCATCGCGGTACCGACCTTTGATGCCTTGTTCGCTATCAATGAAGACCCGCCGGCGGACGCGATGAAGATCGAGGCTGTCGGCCACCAGTGGTGGTTCGAGTTCAAGTACATGGACGAGAATGGGCAGACGGTTCTCACCACCGCGAATGAATTGCACATCCCCGAAGGCAAGGCAATCGCCTTCGACCTGCGCTCGGTGGACGTCATCCACTCCTTTTGGGTGCCCGCCCTCTCCGGCAAGGTCGACATGATCCCCGGCCACGACAACAAGATCAGCTTCACCGCCCTCGAGGCGCGTCCGGAGCCCTACCTCGGACAGTGCGCCGAGCTTTGCGGACTGTCGCACGCCAACATGCGCTTCCGCGTGTTCGTCCACACCCCCGAGGAGTTCGACGCGTGGTTCCAGCAGCAACAGGGCGACGCGGCCACTCCCGCTGGCGACCTGGCCGCAAGGGGCGGAGAGATCTTCCAGCAGAGCGCGTGCATTGGGTGCCACACGGTCAAGGGCACGAATGCCCAGGGTGTCGTGGGCCCCGACCTGACTCACGTCGGCTCGCGCACAACGATCGCCTCCGGAGTACTGGAGAACAACGCCAAGAACCTCACGCGCTGGATCCACAACTCTGCGGATGTGAAGCCAGGGTCACTCATGCCGCCGATGGGTCAGTCAGCCGGAGGTACATTGACCGATGAGCAGATCGAAGCAATATCGGCCTATCTGCTTAGCCTGAAGTAAATCGTCGCCGGACTGCGTCGGCAACGCGGACACGAGGAACGGACGGCGGGCCACCGCTCGTCGAGGAGGCAACGATGGCAACCATTGCCGGAACGCTAGCGCGACCAGCCAATACCGGTGTCTGGTCGTGGATCACCACGGTGGATCACAAGCGCATCGGCGTCTTGTACGGGATCACGGCGTTCACGTTCTTTCTCTGGGGCGGTGTGCAGGCACTCCTCATCCGGACACAGCTTGCGGTGCCCAACGGCACGGTCATCGACGCCGAGCGTTTCAACCAGCTGTTCACAATGCACGCGCTCACCATGATCTTCCTCGGGGTTATGCCTCTGGGTGCCGCGTTCTTTAATTACCTCACGCCGCTCATGATCGGCGCGCGCGATGTCGCATTCCCCCGACTGAATGCGCTCTCATACTGGGTATTTCTTGGCGGTGGGTTGGTGCTTACAAGCAGCTTCTTTTTTGAGGCGCCGTCCGCAGGATGGTTCAACTACGTTCCGCTTTCTGATGCCAGTTACAGCAGCGGGCTCGGCATTGACTTCTATATAGTGGGCCTGCTCATGCTTGGCACCTCGTCGCTGATGGCGGCTCTGAACTTCGCAGTCACCATCATCAATATGCGCGCCCCTGGCTTGACCATGATGCGGCTGCCCGTCTTCATTTGGATGGCGCTGATAATCAATTTCCTGCTTATCCTGGCGCTGCCGCCGCTTACCGTGGGCCTCATCCAGCTCATGTTTGACCGCAACTTCGAGACTCACTTCTTCCTGGCCGAGGCTGGCGGTGACCCGATCCTCTGGCAGCACCTGTTCTGGGTGTTCGGCCATCCCGAGGTCTACATCCTGATCCTGCCGGCGATGGGCATCGTCTCAGAGGTGTTGCCCGTATTCTCGCGCAAGCCGCTGTTCGGCTACCCGGCGGTGGTATTCGCGGGTGTCGCGATCGCGTTCTTGGGTTGGGCAGTATGGGCCCACCACATGTTCACGACGGGCATGGGTACCGTGCCACGGACGGTCTTTGCCGCGAATACAATGATCATCGCCGTGCCCACGGGCATCAAGATTTTCAACTGGATCGGCACGCTCTACGGTGGCAGCATCCGGTTCACAACGGCCATGCTGTTCTCCATCGCTTTCATCGTTACATTTACCATCGGTGGCATCTCTGGTGTGATGCACGCTTCACCACCCATCGACTCCCAGCACCAGGACACCTACTTCGTGGTCGCTCATCTCCACTACGTGCTCTTCGGCGGCGCGATCATGGGCATCTTCTCCGGTATCTATTACTGGTTCCCGAAGATGACCGGCCGGTTCCTCCATGAAGGCCTCGGCAAGCTGCACTTCTGGCTGTTGCTCATCGGTATGAACATGACGTTCTTCCCGATGCACTTCTTGGGGCTGGCGGGCATGCCGAGGCGCATCTACACGTACGACCAGGGCCTCAACTGGGGCTTCTGGAATATGTTCGCCACGATCGGTTCATATGTCATCGCGATTTCGATCCTGTTCTTTCTCTGGAACTTTTTCCGCACTATGCGACAGGAGAAAACAGCGCCCGATAACCCCTGGGACGCCGCGACTCTCGAATGGGCAACGACTTCGCCGCCCCCGGAGCACGATTTCGATGTCGTCCCCGTCGTACGAGCCCGTGACCCGCTTTGGTACGACCGTGATCATGGCATCGAGCGTGCAGAGCCGGCTGGCGAGCACATTCACATGCCGCCGCCCTCCTACTACCCAATCTTGATGGCCAGTGGTGTCGTGTTGATGGGACTGGGTCCCCTTTCGCACCTCGCCCTCACGGCGCTCGGGGTAGTTGTGGTTGTCTACAGCATCTGGGGCTGGGCCCTCGAGCCTACTGACTAATTCGAGCGCGGGAAGCCAAGCAACCGGACGAGGAGAACACACGCACATGGCTCGATCAGTAGCTGGTCACCCCCCAGCCCATCCTCCTACCTCAACAGGGACCGACAACAGAAAACTCCTGATGTGGCTTTTTCTGGGCTCAGAGTGCCTCTTCTTCGGCTCACTGATCGCGACTTACCTCGTCTTCAAAGGTGACTCGTTGGTGGGTCCATTCCCAAGCGAGCACAACGGGGAGGAGGGCATCCTCAATATCCCCCTCACCTCCACCAGTACGTTCGTCTTGCTGATGAGTAGTGTCACCATGGTGCTGGCCGTATACGGCGCCCAGCACCGCCTCCAGAAGATGATGAAGCTGGGCCTGCTCGCGACCATACTCTTGGGAATCGGATTCCTTGGTTTCCAGATCTACGAGTTTCGCGAGTTTGGCCACGAAGGGCTGAACCTCTCTACAAACATCTTCGGTGCGACATTCTTCGTAATGACGGGATTCCACGGTACGCACGTCGGTATCGGTGTGCTCTACCTGGGATCGCTGCTGCTGGGTTCGTTTCGCAGGTCGGGGTTAGGCCCCGACGCCGATCAACACGTGGAGATCGCCGGCCTATACTGGCACTTTGTGGACATCGTCTGGATCGTCATTTTTACGGTTGTCTATCTCATCCCAGCTTAGCCAGGAGCGGAGCACTCCGATGACCCACGCAGAGCAAGCGGATCACGGCGTTGTTGAGCACGATGGGTTGACCATCCGTCAGTATCTGATGATCGGCGCGATGCTGACCGTCATCACTATCATCGAACTTGCCGTGTCCTACAGCGATCTGGGCGACGTGATGGTCCCCCTGTTGCTCGCACTGTCCGCGGTGAAGTTCGCTGTCGTCGTGGGCTACTTCATGCACTTGCGGTTCGACTCGCCCCTCTTCGCGCGGATGTTCGTGGGGAGCTTCTTTCTAGCACTTGCTGTCCTCATCGCCTTGCTCGCTCTGTTCTGGAGCGACAGTCACACGATTCCCATCAGTTAGTGGTCGGCATGCTGACTCGATGGAAGCGTGGCTCGCCCGCCGCCTCGCGACAACTGGGCATCACCGATGCATCAGGGGTCGCATAGCGGAACCGGATCGTTAGAGCCAACTGTCAATGTGAGGGACGAGTTCCAGCAGGCTTTCAATGGATGCATCCGGTTGGACATCATAGCCAGGCACGGCGGGGTTCTTCTTGAGGACGCCGCGCATCCCCGCCTGTTGCGCGCCGTAGACGTCATCGTAGGGGCGGTCGCCGACGAATACCGCCCTCGATGGCTCGGAGACACCGAGGGCCGCCAGCGCCGCTCCGAACGCTTCGGCATGCGGCTTCGTATACGACATCTCGCTCGTGTAGAGCCTCGCGTCGATGAGCCGCGCGAGGCCGTCCCGTTGCAGAAAACGCTCGTGGAATGCCCGCGGCCAGTGCGTGTTCGAAAGCAGTCCAACGCGGAGTCCGCGCATCCGCAACGCGCGGAGTACCTCTCCGGCGTCTGACGCGTGACGGATGTGCGGGGTCCAGGCATCGAGATATCGGACGCCTGCTTCCTCAAACACTGCTTCCGCTATATCAGCCCCGATCGTTTCGCGCGCTTCGGTAAGCAGGTCGGCGAGCGTCCACGCCCTGTGGTCCATTGCTGAACGTTCCCAGAACGCACTCTCTACCGCCGCGAGCTGCGCCGCCACCTCGAGTTCGCGCTCTGGCGCGAGATGCCGGGCCGCCAGTAACCACATATCCTCCATCTCGACCATCGCGTGGTCGGATAACGTGCCGCCCCAGTCGAAGATCACGGCTTCCAGGCGGGATCCGGTGTCTGAACTCGCCATATGTCCGGCGCTCCTCGATACATGAAAGTGGGCACCCTGTCGGATGCTCACTAAGTTGGGTTCGTCTCGGAGAGCGTTACAGGGCGCGGTACGCCATCGACAGCGTCTGGCTGTCGAATCCCATCGGTTCGCGCTCGTTTGCGAACTCGAACAGCGCCGCCTTGAAGATACCTTCGAGGGCCATCACCGTCCCGATTGCGAGTGCGAACAGTGGTACGGCCACGATAATGCCAACCACCGGGGCGATGGCGAAGAGCAGGATGCTGGGCAGTAACGCGATCAGCACGGCTCCGATATAGACAATGCCGAAGCCAAAGCCGCTGACTGCCTGCTGGCCCCATGTGCGCCGGAACAGCGAGCCGGACCGCTTGATGGCATCGATCGGCCCGAGACCCTCCGCGACGAGCACGGGCACGACGAAGAACGTCATGTACGCCCACGCTCCGCCTACCAGCGCGATGGCGATGCGTCCGAGGAAGTTGTCTGTACGGCTGCGCAGCATCTGCAGGATCAGCCCGACAGTGGCGGCGATCAGGGCCCAGCCGGCGATCTTGTGGATATGCGCCAGCGCCACGCGCAGGCCGGACGAGACGTTCGGGTCTCCGCCGCGTAGCCGCTCCATGGCTGCCGCTATCAGGGCCGAGTTGAAGAAGATCACGATGAAGGTCGCCATCGCGTACACAAGGATGCCGAGAATTGCGTCGCCGGCATTCGCCTGCTGCCCGTTGGTGCTGTCATTGTTTAGCCGGTCGAACGTACCGGTGGCATTGCCGATAGCAGCCGCGATGCCGACCACGATGAGCAGCACCGCACCTCCCATGATTGGGAACCAGATGAGTTCGCGATCCTTCATGAGCACTCGCCAGCTCATCTTCATCAGACCGAATGTGTGTCCAATGGTCGCGAACATACCTCCACCTTTCACCCACATCGAGTATAGCGCCTCTATCAGGTGGATCTGCGCGGCTGCTTGCCGCGCGGCCCTCCGCTACGATGGCGGTGCGATCGAAATGAGGTGGCCCTCGTGCCTGACATCGAGGTGACTCGCGACCACGCGATCGAAACGCTGGCAGCTCTTGCCATCTTCATAGGGGGGCTCGCGGTGGCTCGTGTGCTCCTCAGCCTGTTACGGCGCATCGTCCATCTTTTTACGCACTCTCGCGAACGTCAGCTCGACGAGCGGTTGTCGCGCGCCCTTCGGATGCCTTCCGCGCTGCTGATCGCGGCGGCGGCCGCGTTCATCGCCATCCGGACACTCTCCTACCTGGATCCGTACCGTGAGACTGTCGAACGCGTCTGGGAAGCTACCCTACTGGCGCTGGCCATACTGTTGGTGCAGCGCCTGACGTCAGCGCTCTTCTTCTGGGCCGCTGATGCAGGTCCAGCGAAGATCGCCGCGCCACTTGGAGGTGTCACCCCGCTCGCGCGCCGAGCTGTCAACGTGGCGATCCTCGCCATCGGCGCCCTGCTGGTGCTCGACCAACTGGGAGTCTCGATCAGTCCGTTACTCGCCGGGCTGGGCATCAGCGGCCTCGCCGTCGCCCTCGCGCTCCAGCCGCTCCTTACCAACCTCTTTGCCGGTTCCTACGTCATGTCTGACTCCTCGATCCGTGAAGGTGACTTCATCACCATCCTGAATGGCCCGAGCGGGTACGTCATGGATATCGGTTGGCGCGCTACGAGGCTGCGCAACCCCGACCGCGATGTCGTCATCGTCCCCAACGCGACGCTTGCCTCCTCGATCGTGACGAACTACGGGCCAGGCCGCCCCGTCGACGTATCCGTTGTTTACGCCATTCCATATGGCCGCAGCCTCGATCAGGTGGAACGGGTAGCGGGCGAGGTGCTCCGCTCTGTGGTCCAGGAACGGGAGGAGGCGGTGAAGGACTTCAAGCCGCTCGTCCGCTTCCAGCGGTTCGGGGACGCACGCATCGAATGCCTACTTCAGGTGCGTGCCCGTTCGCGAGCCGAGGCACCGGTGCTGACGCATATGGTCATGAAACGAGTCCACGATCGCTTTCAGGCCGAAGGATTCAACCCGGAGTGACGAGCCCCAGCGTGACGCCTCGGTCGGCGTGGCTGTTGGCGAGGCGCCGCGTTGGCGCTGCCGCCGCTCCGGGAGCTGTTCAAGCAGATCGACCGGCCGCGCGCGGATGCGCTCTGTGACGACTAGTCGCTACACTTGGATCGGCACCCTGATTCCTGTAGCGCTCGGCTACCATTAGCCCATGTCGCTGCCGCCCCAGTTCGATGAGCCCGCTCTTCGCGGCCTTCGCCGGGTCGAGGCCGCGTTGGATCGCGGGCAATCCCACGTCTTTCGCGTCCTGTGGTTCATGATCCCTTCGGGATCGGTAGCCTGGAATCTGCAGTTCCAAGCGCTCCTTGCCTCTCGCTTCTTGAGCGACATCGCGGTTCAGGCGCTGCTGTACGGCGCCCTCATCGCTACCGTCAGCGGCGGCGGGAATGAGGTGGACGCGGCGTTGCTTGGCACTGCCTATCTGTTGCCCGGCGTTATCTTCGCTATGTACGGCGGGGCGCTTGCGGACGCACTCCCGAAGCGCATCGCACTCGCTGGCGCATACCTTGCTATGGGTCTGCTGTGCCTGCTGATCCCCAGCCTGTTTGGCACGGGATTCCGTTCGTTGCTGTTCGTTATCCTTGCTGTGCGGGCACTGCACCAGCTCTCACAGCCGTCCGAGGCCTCTGCGGTCCCGCTCGTCGCCAATCGTGAGGAGCTTGCCTCCGCGACCTCGTTCATCTCGTTTGCCTCCTCCACAGGGGAGGTCATCGGCAAAGCATTGCTCGCGCCGTTGCTCGTCCAGGCTTGGGGCGTCAACCCGGTCATCATTCTCGCCGGCCTGCTGTTCTTTCTTTCGTCCAGCCGGGTATTCAAGCTTCAGACACGCCCGATGCATGTCGTCCGGGGTGGTCCCGATGAGCGGATTGAAAGTCGCATTTCGACACGAGCCGCGCTCGACTATCTCGTTGCCGAGCCGGGAGTGCTGTGGATGTTGCTCCTGGCAGCCATGGCGAGCACTGTCAACGTAGTCCTCGGCGTCCTTGGTCCGCAGTACGTACAGTCGGTCCTCGACGTTGAGCCAGCGAACGCGGTCTACGTGTTTGCCCCGGCGCCGATAGGACTGGTCGTTGCGCTCGCCCTTGCCCCGATGTTCATCGGCATGGCCGGTGAGCGTATCGTCGCGGCTGTCGGGTTCGGTCTGGTCGCCGTCGCCGGGACCGCGCTTGGACTCGTGCAACCTCTGGTCGATCATGCCGAGTGGCTGCTCTTCTTCGATATCCCCGGTGTGGGCGCGAAAGTCGAGATGGCCGCCCTGATGTCGATTTTTCTGGGCGCCGGGATGACCTTCGCTGCCGCAGCGGCGCAGACGTTTGTCACTCGCAACGTCCCCCTTGAGATTCAAGGCCGTACGAATGCGCTCCTCGGTATGCTCAAGGACGGGCTGGCAATCCCGAGCCTCCTGCTCATGGGCGCCATCGCGGGCGTGGTGGGTGTGGGTACGGTGATCACCGTGTCTCCTGTCCTCTTGCTCGCGAGCGCGCTTTTTGTCGATCGCTACTCGGCGCGTTGGCGCGTCGGCGCCTCGGCGAATCGGATCCTGCGCCATGGCCGAGAGAAGAAGTAGCCAGCGCACGCGGTTCTCACCCGCTTCGTCCTCATGTACCCTGTTTTTCGGCGGGTATGAGGTGCACGTGTACTCTCCCCATTGGATCCGCTTCTCGCGGACTACGCTTCCTTACGCCCTGGCCCTGCTCGTTGCCTGCGGTACCGGTTTCGGCTTTCTTGCCCCTCACATCGTTGCCTCGGAAGAAGTGGCTTCTGGCCAGTACGTTGTCCAGCCGGGCGACACGCTGTCCGGCATCGCCGCGGAACTCGGAATTCCCATCGAGGTGCTGATCGAACTTAACGACCTGGATAACGTCGATCGCATCATCTCCGGCACCCGCGTCCGGATACCAGAGTCACGGGAGACGGTGCCTGTCGCCGCCGACCGGACGTATCGAGTCCAGCCGGGGGACACATTGTGGGAGATCGCCGGGACATTCGGCATCAAGCCCTTGGCGCTCGCCGACCTGAATGGATTGGCTTATCCGGATCAGATCGCTGCTGGCACGGAGTTGCGCGTCCCGGCCGCGACGACTGAGACCGAGCCGCCGCTTCACCGGGAGCATCGCGTCGAATTGGGCGAGAACCTATCGACTATTGCCGAAGACTACGGCGTCACCATCGCCGCGCTCAAGCAGACAAACGACTTGAACGATGTCGATCTGATCCGGGTCGGCCAGACGCTTGTCATCCCTGACTCCGCTCTTCCGGAACTATCACCTAGGACAGCGGCGATCCTCGATGAGACTTCGTCGGAATTCGGAATCGACCAGCATCTGTTGCTCGCGCTCTCGCTGATGGAGAGCGGATGGCAGTCGCATGTCGTCAGCCACACGGGCGCAGTGGGGCTGATGCAGGTCATGCCGGATACAGCGAAGTGGGCCGTCGACTATCTGGCTCCGGAGGCCACGAACTGGGACGTCAGCATCGAGGACAACGCGAGGGTCGGGGCGGCCTTTCTCGATCACCTGCTGTTTCTCGAAGGTGGCGACGTGGAGGGCGCGCTGGCTTCGTACTATCAAGGCTGGGCTAGCTACACGAGCGATGGCATGTTTGAGGAGACGCGAGACTACGTGGATGATGTCCTAGCATTGGCCGAGCGTTTGAGAAGCTAGGTCGATTAGCGAGAGCCAGGTCGTCCGGCCATGATGCCTGGACGTGCATGGAGTGGGATGATCTAGGCGATGTCGAGGAATGACTGTAAGATGTGCAGGACATTCTGACTGTAGTAAGTGCCTCGAACAGCGCGCCTCACCTCATGCATGTCTCCCGGGAGGCAATCCATGGATGGCGAGGCAGACCTGCCTTCTTTCGTGTTCCACGGCACCCCCAACGCGTATACCAACTACGGATGCCGCTGTGAATTGTGCCGCCAGGCGCACAGCCTGTATCGGAGTGAGCGGCGCGCGCGCGACCCTGCCAAGTACACGACATACATGCGCGAGTACATGCGCAAGTACCGCGAACGCAAGCGCCGCGAACGCGAGGCGGGGTGCGCCAGCTGCGGCGAATCAGACCCCACCATCCTCATGGATAACGGCAAACGCTACTGCGAGCGTTGCGCCGAGGAAATAACGGCGATGGGCTGGGCGCGAGGCATTCCACAGCAGGCGGACGACGCCGGAGTTCAGCGAGCCTGAGCCAGAATAGCGCTGCCTCGCTTGTATATGTCCGAAACCGGAATGTGCCGCTTCCTGCTACGACTTCCGTGGGTTCTCAGTATCCTTGTAGTCATGTTCGATCCATTTCAAGAGGACAATGACTCCCGAGGCAGCAGCAACACCCGGTGGCGTCCGGGAGCGCGGGCTGGAAATCTGAATGCATTCAAGACGGGTGCGTATTTAAGCCGGATAGCTCCGATCTA
>CAYGHU010000017.1:11808-18909 GCA_964349785.1 uncultured Dehalococcoidaceae bacterium
AGATCGGAGGAGTACCCCGAAGCAGCGCCGACTTGCACGGCTTCGTGCCGTCTATGGGGTCCTGCAGTTTCTCGCGTCGGTGGACGTCAGTGCCGTCAAGACGAAAGCCGCTCTTCATCTCGCGATCGTCCGGGCGATGGCGCCGGTCTTCCTCGATCCGGCATTCCCGCAAAGTGAGATTCGGGAATTGCCGGTCGATTGGCCGCCGTTCATAGACGACCCTGGTACGGGCTTGCACCACCGCGGATTCTAGCCCGCCAGTCGGCACGGCAGGACGTTTGCTGTAGGCAAATCGATGATGCCACGGCATACTATGGCTTGCAGTAAGGGGAACAGCTTGTGGTAGGCGGACGTGTTGTAGTGTTCAGCGCGTTTGCGCTGGGATCGTTCGTGTACGCGCTGCTCGTGCTGGCCCGACCCGGTGCGATGGATGCTGAGGCCGACTCAGACTCGCCAGAGTGGAGCCTGGTGGCGAAAGGTGGCGTCGCCTTCGCCCTGGCCCTCGTTTTCACCGTCATCGCCGTGTCCTGGATTGACGTATAAACGGGAGTCAGAAAAAGCGAAGGGCCGGCAGAATGCCGACCCTTCGACGTATGCGCGAATGAGCGATCGCCCTTAGTACATCGCTCCAGCACTTGCGCCCGCGCGCTGATCCTCTTCCTTCAGGTCGGTGACCAGGCAGTTCGTCGTGAGCACCATGCCCGCGATCGACACGGCGTTTTCGAGTGCCGCTTTCGTCACCTTCGCCGGGTCGATGATGCCAAACTCCATCATGTTGCCGTAGCGCATGCGAGCGGCGTCATAGCCCTCACCGCGTTTGAGGCTCTGTACCTGCCGGACGATGACCGAGCCGTCTTCGCCAGCGTTGGCCGCGATACGCCGCATCGGCTCTTCCAATGCGCGCCGCAGGATGCGGACGCCGGTTGCCTCGTCGCCTTCGAGGGTCACTTTGTCGAGCGAGGGCAGAGCGTTGATGAACGCGACGCCGCCGCCAGGGACGATGCCCTCTTCAACTGCCGCCCGTGTGGCGGACAGGGCGTCCTCCACGCGGTGCTTCTTCTCGGTCAGCTCCACTTCCGTGGCCGCGCCGACCTTGATGACGGCTACGGACCCGGCGAGGCGGCCGAGGCGCTCCTGCAGCTTCTCGCGATCCCAGTCGCTGGTGGCCGCGTCCAGCTGGGCCTTGATCATGGCGACCTGCTGGTCGATCTGCTTCTTGTTGCCGCGGCCCTCGATGATGGTCGTCTCTTCTTTGGTGATGACGACACGCCGCGCACGACCAAGATCCGCGGGTTCGGCTGAGTCAAGGGAGCGGCCCAGTTCGGGGCTGAGCACCGTCGCGCCGGTCAGAGCCGCGATGTCAGATAGATTCTCCTTGCGGCGGTCGCCGAAGCCAGGAGCCTTCACCGCGACACAGTTGATCGTCCCGCGGAGGCGGTTTACCGCCAGCGTCGCCAGGGCCTCACCCTCGATGTCTTCGGCGATGATGAGGAGATCCTTCGAGACCTGCAGCTGCTTCTCCAGCAGCGGTAGGATATCGTTGACGGAGGCGAGCTTCTGGTCGGTAACGAAGATGTACGGCTCGTCGATGACGGCTTCCATGCGCTCCGGGTTGGTCACGAAGTAGGGGGAGACGTAGCCGCGGTCGAACTGCATGCCTTCGACGTACTCGACTTCGGTGTTGATGCTGCGAGACTCTTCGACCGTGATGACGCCGTCCTTGCCGGTCGCTTCCATCACGTCGCCGATGAGCGCGCCAATCTCTTGCGAGGCGGCGGAGATCGCAGCCACCTGGGCCATCTGTTCACGGGTCGTCACTTTGGTTGAGTTGCGAGAGATGGCTTCGCTGATGGCGCGCGCCGCCGTTTCGATGCCGCGCTTGAGCGCCATTGGGTCTGCGCCTGCGGCGACGTTCTTCAAACCTTCGTGCACGATCGCCTGACCGAGGACAGTCGCCGTCGTGGTGCCGTCGCCCGCGATGTCGTTGGTCTTGGAGGCGATCTCCTTGGCCAACTGGGCGCCGATGTTCTCGAATGGATCCGCTAGCTCGATCTCTTTGGCGATGGTGACACCGTCGTTGGTGATCGTCGGAGCGCCGAATTTCTTGTCGAGGACGACGTTGCGGCCTTTGGGGCCGAGCGTCATCCGGACCGCGCTCGCGAGTTGGTCAATCCCGTCGCGCAACGCCTGACGTGCTTGCTCGTCGAACTTGAGTTGCTTGGCCATGCGTCCCTCGTCTGTGCTGATACTGCTGGCTGGGTGCGGGGTTTCCTTGGAAGCGTTGCTTCCACTGTGAACAGGGAGTTTAGCACTCTCCGTCTGTGAGTGCTAAAAGTTGTACCGAATCGGACGCTGTCGTGCAAGAGGTGAGGCGCACAGACACAGGTCAGATGGAGTAATCCGGCCCTGCCGCACTGTCATTCATCACTCGCCTGGTTCGTCTGATCCGCCCGAAGCGGTTGGGGGGCCAGTAGCGTATCCATGCCACTCCTTCGATGTCGGTAGCGCGGACCGGGCCGAAGTCGCGGCTATCCGTGCTTGCCGCCCGATTGTCGCCCAGCACGAAGTATTCGCCTGACGCCAGACGATGCACCCCTCGATCCCGCCGCGAGGGTGTGTCGTGGGCACCGGGTTCGATCAACGGCCGTCCTGCTGGCTCGACCCACACCGCCACCCGCAGGGATTCGCCGGGGAGTCCCACGACACGCTTGAGCAGCGGGCGGGCATCCGGGCCACGGAGATATGCAACTAGGCCGAAGGCGTCACGGTGGAGGCGACGCCGCCACACGAGGATGTAGTCACCCGGCTCCAGTGCCGGCGTCATGCTGACGCCCGCGACCTCCACCGGGAGGAGGCGACGCCTCAACAGCCACACCAGAAGAAGCAGCGCGGCCGCGGCCCACAGGAGCAAGAGCACGCGGCGCGCTGTCAAGAACATCGTCGAGCGCCGGAGACGAGGGCTGGTTAGGCCTTCTTGGTCTCCCAGAAGATGGTGTCGATCTCGGTGATGGCGTCGAGGAGCTTCTGTCCCTGCGCCGGATCCTGATTCTTCTTCGCGAGGCCAGCTTCCTTTGTGGCGATCCAGAACAGCTGGTGCAGCTGCGGGTACTTCTCCAGGTGCTCTGGCTTGAAGTAGTCGGTCCAGAGTACCCACAGGTGGTGCTTCACCATGTCGGAGCGCTGCTCCTTGATGACGAGACAACGAGTCCGGTAGTCCTCGACGGACTCACCGGCGGACTTCATCTGCTCGGCCTTCTGGTAGCGCTCCTGCAGCGCCCGTACGGATTCTGCCTCGATTCTCGCCTGGGCCGGGTCATAGACGCCGCAGGGCAAATCGCAGTGGGCATAGGCAACTGTGCGCGGACGAAGCACACGCTGGATGGACATCCGGATCATATCGACCTCCCTTTCGTGCTGGAGCTGACGCTGTGTGGTCCCACGTCCATCGTACCGATGGCACGAACCCGCTTCGGAGGACGGGTCAACCGGAGGCTAGCACTGATCGCGGAAGATCGACGATACACATTCGTGATGGTATTGTTGCGTCCGTAATCGCCTGCTGGTAGTCGTCCTCGGCAGAGGTAGGGAAGAGAGACGCCACATGGAAATCTTCACGCAGGAAGGCTTCGCGTTCCTATCGCGGTGGGGGCATTTCCTCACTGGCATTACCTGGATCGGCCTGCTCTATTACTTCAACTTCGTGCAGGTGCCTTCGTTCGCGACTTTCGAGGCTGGGACACGTACCGAGGTGACGACGAAGCTGGTGCCTCGGGCGTTGTGGTGGTTCCGGTGGGGCGCGGTGTTCACGGCGGTGACCGGTCTGCTCATCCTCGGTTTTCAGGAGCAGTTTGACGGCGACTACTTCAAGAGCACGCCCGGCACCAGCATCCTGACCGGCACTCTGTTCGGCCTCACGATGTTCGCCAATGTGTGGCTGATTATTTGGCCGAAGCAGCAGATCGTGATCGCGTCCGCGGAGTCGGTGGCCAGTGGCGGGACGGCTAATCCAGCGGCTGCTGACGCCGCGCGACGAGGATTCCTGGCATCCAGGACGAACACCCTGTTCTCCATCCCGATGCTGTTCTTCATGGCGGCAACGAGTCACTTCGCGCCGTCCAGTCACTTCGAACTGTTTCCCGGCGCCGCGCTCTGGTTCTACTGGATCATCGTGCTGGCGATCTGGGGTGCGATCGAGGCGAACGCGCTTGGCTACATCGGAGGCACTGGGCCGAGCCAGTCCAAGATGCCGCTCGATACGGTACGCAACGTCATCATCTCTGGCTTTGTAGTGATGGCGGTGATCTACGTGATCGGCTGGGAGATTATCCTCCGGGCGTAGGCGGGCCGTGCCTTCGGCCCGCGGTCAACTGATGGTCCACCATCGCGCCTCCGGGTCGCGACGGCCTCGACCGATGAACCATGCCGCCGCCGCCGCCGCGAGCATGACGATGATGGCGCCCACGAATACCTCGCGGAAGGTGCTGACCTGCGCCTGTTCGACGAGTGCGCCGAACTCGGGGCTGTCGAACTCGACGTTGCCCGCTTTGGCGTAGAAGCGTCCGAGGCCCTGCGATGTCAGCAGCGCCGCTCCGGCAAGCATGCCGACGACCCGGCTCATCGTCAGCCAGGCGGCGGCGGTCGCGCGTTCAGACTCGTCGACGTGCTGGAGGACGGCGACGCCGAGGGGGGCGATGACGAGGCCGAAGCCGAAGCCGCCGGTGAGGAGCGGGAGCGTCCGCATCCACTCGGCGAGGTCGCGGTCCCAGGCCTGGAGGCCGGCGAAACCGGCCGCCGCGAGGAGCATGCCCGCAGCCGCCGTTGTCCGTAAGCCCGCTCGACCCGCAAGCCAACCGCCGGCAAGGGCGCCGAGCGGCGTCGCGGCGGTGAGCCGCATGAGCGTCCAACCGCCATCGAGCGGGCTTCCCGCGAGGACGAGGTTCACAAAGAGCGGGACGCCGATGAGGGCGACGATGAGCCCGCCGCCGAGGAGCACGTTCGTGAGATTGGCTGCCCACACGGGGCGGGGCGCGAACATCGAGAGGCGGACCATGGATACGACTGAGCGCGCCTCGTGCCGGACGAAGGCGGCGACGAGGGCGGCGCTGACCAGCAGCAGGGCAGCGGTGATCAAGAGCGGTCGGGGGGCGATGGGGTCGTCGACGAGGGCGACCGTGAGCACGGCGAGCGCGGCGGTCAGCATGACGACGCCTGACCAATCGATGCGGCCCGGACGCCGGTCGCGGCTACGGGTGAGCCACCAGCCCGCCAGGACGATGGGGGCGGTCATCGGCAGGTTGACCCAGAACACCCAGCGCCATCCCGCGAGGTCGGTGATGAGGCCGCCCCAGAGCGGGCCGAGGAGAGTGCCTGCCTCGGAGGCGGCGGCGATGGCGCCGAGGCCGATCGCGCGCCTTGATGGGGGGAGCTCGTCGACGACGATGGCCATGGCGACCGGCACGACGCCCCCGGCACCGACGGCCTGGATGGCGCGGGCGGCGATGAGCCACTCGAAGCCCGGAGCGACGGCGACGAGGGCGCTTCCAACGATGAAGATCGCGAGGGTGGCGACGAAGACCCGGCCGCGCCCGTACACATCGGCGACGCGTCCGAGGAGCGGCAGCGCCACAAGGTAGCCCAGCAGGTAGCCGTTGACCACCCAGGAGGAGCGGTAGAAGTCGTCGACGGTGATGCCGACGTCGCGAATGACCGAGGGGAGGACGGCGACAATGGAGGTCTGGTCGTCGGCGGCGACGAAGACGCCGAGCGCGACGACCACCAGCAGCCAGAATGAGCGGTCGCGGGCCAGGGGAGGCGACGACGCTTCCCGTGCGGGGACGGCCATGCTAGCGGGGCGGGACAATCGAGACGTCCTCGTCGAAGCGGCTGAGGGTGAGGCGGCGGACGAGGTTGTCGGGTTCGCCGGTTGCGACGCCACCTCGAAGCTCCACTCTGCGTACGAGTTGGTCTTCGACGCCGATCCAGGCGGTGGCCGGGACGGCACGACCGGCGGGCGGGTTGCCGGGGAGGATGGTGAGGTCGCCTGAGTCGACGGTGGCCTCCACGCGGTAGGCGTCGACGCCGTCTACCCGCTCGATGGCGGTGACGCGGGGCGACTGCGCGGAGCGGACGAGGGCGACGACGCCCTCCCTGGGGTCGAAGACCTGGTCGATGGTGATGTCCTCGTCCTCCCAGCGGCGGTTGAGCGGGTTCTGGATCCAGGCGTCCCCTCCGATGATGACGACGCCGACCTCGAAGTTGACGGGGCCGAGGCCGCCCTTGAGGGTCGCCTGCATCTGGTCCGGGGCGACCAGGTCGCCTTCGGCGTGGGTCATGGCGATGTTGCGGACGATGACGGTTGCGCCGTGCTCGTGGTCGAGGACGAAGTGGAGGGACCGGACCCGCTCCATACGGGCGGCCGCACCTTCGAGGAGGGCGGTGGGTTCGGGGAGTGCAGCGGGCGGGGTGTCGTCGCCGCCGCAGGAGGCGAGGAGGAGGGCGAGGAGGAGCGCGAGGGCGCCGGCGGCCCGGTGGGGGCGTGTGCGGCGGGCGATGGTTGGAGGGGTCATCGGGCGTCCCTGCCTGGCGCGCGTCTATCCTCGCATCCGCGTGGGCGGCGCGGCAAACGAATGAAACGAATGTCATTTCGCCTTGCGTGCAGCCTTGATGCGATTCGTCCTTTTGTTCTTTCGTTTTTTTCGGGCTATGTGGGCGGCAACTTCAGCCTGGAAGATGGGGTGAAAGCAGACGATGACGTCCTGGTGGGTGAGCTCGGTGGTCAGGTCGAGGGTCTTCATGCAGTCGAGGACGCGCTTGAGGGCGCGCCAGTACGCTTGCTGGCGCGCGCCGGGTGGTGGCGGGTAGGGCAGGGCCTTCACCTCGGCGCGGAGGGCGACGGAGATGCTGGAGGTGATGACCTGGCGGGTCTTGGGCGGGAAGAGGCCGAGGTCCAGGCGGAAGCGCGGGGAGTACTGGCCGGTCTTGACGGCGTTGAGGTTGCCGGGCTGGCCGCCTCGGCGGCGAGGGGGCGCGGCGGCGGTGGTGGTGTCTTCGGACATGGGGTGGCCTCCCTTCGTTGATGGGAGGCCAGGGTAGGGCGTGGGG
>CAYGHU010000018.1:0-18456 GCA_964349785.1 uncultured Dehalococcoidaceae bacterium
GCCAATGCCCGCGCCTCATCGTCCGCACTCATGCGCATGAACAGCGCCGAGGCCTGGACGAGCACCTGGCCGTCGTCGTCGGTGAGCGTCGCTTCCACCTCGATGCGCCGCCCGCGGCTACGCAGGATGCGCGCCCGTGCCGTCAGCGTGTCCCCGAGGCCGGTCGTGCGCCGGTAGCGCAGCTCCATCTTCGCCGTCACCGCGAACACGCCGTCCGCGTACATCGCCCACCCCATCGCCTCGTCCAGCAGCAGCGCCAGCAGCCCCCCGTGCATCACATCGGGGAACCCCTGGTCCTCCATCCGGGGCGTGTACCGCGCGACGACACCGCCGTCGTCCTCGCGCTCAAACACGAGGTGAAAGCCGATCGGGTTGTGGCGTCCGCAGCCGAAGCAGTAGTGCTCGCGCAACGTGGGGTCGGTCTGACTCGTCACGCGCCTACTCGTACGCCGCCGAGGCGGTCCCGGCCAGCAGCACCGTACCGTCCTCGGCCTCACACGTAACGTCGTAGCTCGCGGTCCCGCCCTCCCAGGAGCGCAGCGTCGCGCGCGCCGTGACGGTCACCGGCTGCACCGCCGGTGCCCGCCAGCGCACCTTCAGCGTGCCGCTCTCCGCCCAGCGCTCGCCGAACGCCTGCGCCATCGCCTCCGAGACCAGCGCCAGCACGAGCATGCCGTGCGCGATGCGCTGGCCGAACGCGGTCGTCGCCGCGAAGTCCGCATCGATGTGGATCGGGTTGTGGTCGCGCGCCGCGTCCGCGTAGGCGCTCACCCGCGCCTGGTCGATGAGCCGCGTCACCGCCGCTACCTCGGGCGGGCCGCTCACGAGGCCGCCCCCACGTCCGGGGTAACAGGGGCAACGGGAGCCATCACCGTCGTGCGACCGCGCAGGACGACACGCGCTCCGCAACGCAGCTCGCTCGCGAACACCACGATGTTCGACCCCTGCCGCTCCGACTGCTGCGCCACCGTCACCTGCGCCTCGACCCGCTGCCCGTGCGTGACCGCGCCGAGGAACTCGAACTCCTGCCCTGCATGCAGCGCTCCCGGTGGCAGCGGCATCTCCGCCATCAGCCCAGCTAGCGTCAGCGCCCCTAGCGCCAGCGGCGGCACAATCTCCCCCCACAGCGCGCGGCTCTCCCCCGTCGCATCGAGGTACGCGCGTACATCCTCGGAAGTCGCGGCAAAGACGATCGGCGGGAGGACGTCGCCCCTGCGCAGCGCATGGAAGTCAGTGGTCACGGGTGACGATGGTCGGCTGGCGCACCGTTCGCTACCAGGCGCGTTCCGGGTCGGCGAGGTACAGCTCGATCGCCGCCGCCGCCTTCTGGCCGTCGGCCAGCGCCGTCACCACGAGGTCCGCGCCGTTCACGTTGTCACCCCCGGCGAACACCCCTCGATGCGAGCTTCGCATCGACTCTGGGTCCACGACGATGCGGCCCCAGCGGTCGCGCTTCACCTCGGGCGCCGCCTCGCCCCACATCGGGTCGGCGTTGTACCCGATCGCCGTCACGATGGCGTCCGTGGCGATGTCGAAGTCGGAGTCCGGGATCGGCTCCGGGCGCGCCCGCCCGCTCTCGTCCGGCTCACCGAGGCGCATCCGCCGGCAGCGCAGCCCTGTCACCGCCCCCGAGCCGTCCACCAGCACCTCAACCGGCGCGGTCAGGAACTCGAACTGTACGCCCTCCTCATGGGCGTGCTTGCGCTCCTCGATGCGGCCTTGCATCTCCGTGTCCGTCCGCCGGTAGATCAACGTGACCGCCTTCGCCCCGAGGCGGATGGCCGAACGCACGCAGTCCATCGAGGTGTCGCCGCCGCCCACCACCACCACCCGTTCGAACGCGGGCAAGGGCGCCTGCATCGGCTCCGGCAGCTCCTCCGCCGGTAGGTTCGCCCGCACGAGGAACTCCGTGGCCTGGTAGGTCCCCGGCGCGTCCTCGTTCGGGATGCCGAGGCGTGAGCCCTCCGGCGCGCCGAAGCCCAGAAACACCGCGTCGAACTCCTCCGCCAGCTGCTCCAGCGGCAGATCCTCGCCCACGCGCGTCCGCGTCACCACCTCGACCCCCAGGCGCGACAGATCGTCGAACTTCCGCGTCACCGCGGGCTTGTTGAGCTTGAAGTTGGGGATGCCGTACAGCAACAGGCCGCCCGGCCTCGGCCAGGCTTCGTACATGACCACCTTGTGCCCCGCTCGCGCGAGGCGCTCCGCGCACCCGATGCCCGCCGGCCCCGTCCCGACGACCGCCACGCTGAACCCGCTCGGCGAGGCCACCGCGGGCTGCTGCCCGCCGCCGTGCTTCCGTTGCCACTCCGTGGCGAACGTCTCGAGCTTCCCAATCGCCACCGGGGCCGCGTTCTTCCCCACGACGCAGTGCCCCTCGCACAGCCGCTCCTGAGGACACAGGCGGCCGCACATCTCCGGCAGCTCGCTCGTCTCGCGGAACACATCGGCGGCCCCGTCGAAGTCGCCCTGCTCCAGCAGCCAGAATGAGCCGGGGATGTCGTTATGCACCGGGCACGCCTTCTGGCAGGGCGCGGCCGGGCACTGGATACAGCGGTTCGCCTCGGTCTTCGCGACCTCCGGGTCGAACAGGAACGAAACCTCATGCCAGTTGTGAATGCGCTCCTCGGGCGGCTGCTTCTTCGGCAGCTGCGAGGGGATCTTCAGCCGCGCCTTGCGGTCGATCTCCTTCGGGTCCGGCTTCGGACGGTCCGGACCCGAGGACGGTGTAGTAGCCGCATTCTCCAGATCGGTCATGTTTGCATCCGTTGCCAGCGCGCCTCGGCGGGGCTGTCTGTGAAACAAAACACGAGTTCGCCCCCTAGAGTATGTCCCCGCCGGGGGCTGCTCAACCCTGAGGGTGGATCGCGCGGCCGAAGCTCGCCTCTCGCACGTGATTCACCCGTTGAGTAGCGACCGCGCGTGGCCCCAACGCCCTCACAAATAGAAACGCCCGAGTTCCCTCGGGCGTTTCGCTACCGTCCTCGCCAGTCCCGCCTACACCACCGTCGGTGGGCGGTACTCACCCCACTCCTCGCGCAGCACACCGCACATCTCACCCATCGAGGCGTACGCCCGCACCGCCTCGAGGATCGGCGGCATCAGCGGGTCGTCGCCCCGCGCGGCCTCGCGCAGCCGCGCCAGCGAGGCCGCCACCGCCTCCTGGTCGCGCCCGGCCCGCACCTTCGCCAGCCGCCGCGCCTGCTCGTCGCCCACCGTCGTGTTCGGCCGGAAGAGGATCGGCGGCTGGCCCTCCTCATCGATGAAGTCGTTGACGCCCACGATCACGCGCTCGCCCGTCTCGATCTCGCGCTGGTAGGCGACCGCCGCCTCCTGGATCTCCGATTGCATGTAGCCGCCTTCGATCGCCGCCACCGACCCGCCGAGGTCGTCCACGCGGTCGATGATCGCCTGCGCCTCGCGCTCCAGTTCGTTCGTCAGCCACTCGACATAATACGAGCCCGCCAGCGGGTCGATGGTGTCCGCTACGCCTGTCTCGTGCGCGATGATCTGCTGGGTCCGCAGCGCCATCCGCTGCGCCTGCTCCGTCGGGATCGACAGCGCCTCGTCGTAGCACGACAGCGCCAGCGACTGCACGCCGCCCACCACCGCCGCCAGCGACTGGATCGAGGCGCGCACGATGTTGTTCAGCGGCTGCTGCGCGGTGAGGGTGGAGCCGCCGGTCTGCGTGTGTGTGCGGAACATCATCGAATCCGCCTGCCGCGCGCCGAACCGCTCCTTCATCAGCCGCGCCCACATCCGCCGCAGCGCGCGGTACTTCGCGACCTCCTCGAAGAAGTAGTTGTGCGTGTTGAAGATCCACGAGATCCGTGGCGCAACGTCGTCGATGTTCGCCCCGCGCCGCTCGCACTCCGAGATATACGCGATCGCGTTCGCGAACGAGAACCCGATCTCCTGCGCCGCCGTCGCCCCTGCGTCCCGGATGTGGTACCCCGACACCGAGATCGAGTTGAAGCGCGGCGTCTCCTTCGCGCAGTACGTGATGAGGTCAGCTGCCAGCCGCACCGACTCTCGAGGCGGGAAGATGTACGTCCCGCGCGCCACGTACTCCTTGAGCACGTCGTTCTGCGCCGTCCCCGTCACAACGCTCGCCGGGTGCCCCTGCTTCTCCGCGACGGCGATATACATCGCCACGAGGATCGCCGCCGGCGCGTTGATCGTCATCGACGTCGAGATCTTGTCGAGGGGGATCCCCTCGAACATCTCCTCCATGTCCGCCAGCGTGTCGATGGCGACGCCGACCTGGCCGACCTCGCCCACAGCCATCTCGCTGTCCGAGTCGTACCCGATCTGCGTCGGCAGGTCGAACGCTACCGAGAGCCCCGTCTGGCCGTCCGCCAGCAGCTGGCGGAAGCGCTGATTGCTCTCCTGCGCCGTCCCGAACCCCGCGTACTGCCGCATCGTCCACAGCCGCCCGCGGTACATCGTCGGCTGCACCCCGCGCGTGAACGGATACTGCCCCGGGAACCCAAGGTCTCGCAGATAATCGAGGCCCGCCACGTCCTCCGGCGTATAGAACCGCCTCGTCTCCGCCGAGGATGTCCTGAACTCGGTCCGGCGTTCCGGGAACCGCTTGAGGACGCGCGCCAGCGCCTCCTCCTCCCACTCCGCCTGCGCGCTGCGGATGCCGTCTTCTGTCATCGTCATAGTGCTACCAGTCTACCTGCCGCCCCCACCCACGAGGTAACCCGAAACGCCCCATGCCACCCTGAGGTTGGGTGGGTGGGATCTTCAGCAAACGAGTCATCAGTTACTCAGTTACGACGCCTCGGCCGGTGCCTCCACCATCACCATCGCATCGCCAGTCAGCACCTGCGTGCCGTCCTGGTTCGTCACCACCGTATCGAGGCCGACTCGGCTCTTCTCCGGGTCCACGCTCGTCGCCGTCACTGTCGCCGTCAGCGTGTCGCCCGCCTTCACCGGCGCGCGGAACCGCAGGTTCTGGCTCATATAGATGACCACGCGCCCGGGTGCCAGGTTCTTCCCGATCGCCGCCGACACCACGCCCGCCGACAGCACCCCGTGCGCTATCGGCTCCTTGAAGCGCGTCCGTGCCGCGAAGCTGGGGTCGAGGTGCAACGGCTGGTCGTCGCCGGATGCCTCCGCGAACTTGCGGATGTCCTCGCTCGTTACTGCCTTTGTGAACGTCGCCGTCGTGCCGACCGCGATGCCGTGGACCTCGTCCGCCATGATGGTGCCTCCTCTTTGCGTGCGCATCGTACGGGCCGGTGCGCGCTTCAACAACACAGAGGGCGCGCGCTCACCCGTCGCGACGGCCGCGCGGACGGCGTCGTTGCCGCCGTCGCTGCGCGTGCTCCCGTCGTTCCGAGGTCGGTTCAGGCGGTGGCGGCGGCGGGGCTGGGGGCGCTGGCCCGTACCGGCGCTGCAGCCGCTGCCCTAGCCCTCTCGAAATCCGCAGCGACCAGAACGCCGCCGAGGCCACCAGCGGGATCGTCAGCGCCGTCACCGACCAGTTCCCGGTGGTCAGCACCGTCAACAGGGAGACGATCCCCGTCACCACGGCCGTCAATATCAGGATCTGCCGGTCGCTCCACATGTGCACCCGCGTATCCTAAGACGTTGTGGCGTTTGGTGGGGGCGGGTCTCGATGAAGCTATGCCTCCGCGAGTGCAGCCGAGTCGCCCGCGTACGCCGGCACGCTATCGAGCTGAGGTGGGGCTAGGTGGCGAAGATCTCTCGGACGTCCGGATTCTCGGCGAGGTGAGCGAGGACGAACTCACCTGAAATACAAGGCGGGCAAGCTACGCTGCGCTTCTCTCGCGGAAGGCATAAGAAAGCCCCGCCTGACTGCGGGGCTCTCCGGGACTCGAAAGCGCTACCGTTTTCCGTGCTGCGAGCTTTGAGAAGCTCATTGTCGGGGCGAACCTGCCTGACCACGTTGTGCGCGTTACCGGCTCGGCTTTCGCGCCCTGTCTCGGTCGATGGTGTCCATCCGGCTGCCCTCCCCGAGGGTCTCTTCGTTCTCCTCACCTATATTATACACCGCTCGATGCGGCCTCTGACCGGGCGGCCCCGTAGCACCCCCAGTGTTTGGAGCATCCCCATACAGCTACAGCTACCTGCGTGCAGTGATCCCGCCGAGGGCCTTCTGGAGCGCCTGTTCGCGGGACGACTATTCAGGAGGTCGCACACTTCAGAGCAAGTCTTGCTATGACTCCTGGATTTCGATGCGCTGCGCCTGTTCCTTCTCCGCCACTGGCGCGGTCAAGGTCAGCACGCCGTTCTTGAACTCTGCGGTTACCTGGTCTTCGGCCACTGCCTCGGGGAGCTCCACGCGCCGGCTGCAGAGGCCGCTATGACGTTCACGGCGGTAGAAATGCTCTTCCTTCTCCTCTTTTTCCTCTTTGTGCTCGGCACGGATCAGGAGCACGCCGTCCTTGATCTGGACGTCAATGTCTTTGGCCTCGAAACCGGGCATCGAGGCACGGACGATGACCGCGTTGTCTTTGCGGGAGATATCGAGCGGGACCGCTTCTTCCCATAGCCGCTCCATCGGCAACCGCCAGTCGTTGTCGGCCAGCCAGTCGAATAGACGGCCGCGCCGTAGGAGTTCGAAAGGCTCGCGCCGGATACTGATGTCTGCCATGCCCACACTCTCCTTTCGCGCACTGGGTGTTACCGGGCTACGTCCAATGTTCCCCGGTGCCTCGTGAGGCGGGGAGTGTCGGAAGTCCCATTCCCCGAGGGAAGATAGGCTCGGTGCTTACCGAGACCATCACGGGGCGCCGCCGAGGAAGGGCTCTGACGCCCTGAGGCGCCGCCGCCGGGCTGCCGAGCGCCCGGACCATCGATGCGCCGGGTGACGTCCGTAGGAGGTCAATCGGTAGGCCTCCGTTATGGCGGCGTCCGGCGGGCTTGACCGCCGGCGAGGTCGCTGGGGCCGAGCCCAAGCCACCACATCGCCACGATGCCGGTGACCCCTATCCACGCATGCAGCATCAAGTGTGAGCCGATGGCGAAGGCCGCCGCCTCGGAGCGTCCGGCGCCCATCAGCGCATAGGCTTCGGCGACGACGAGCTCGTAGGTGCCCAAATCCCATGGGGTCAGCGGCAACGACACGACGAAGTTCGCCGCAGTCATCAGCACCAACGCCTCCGGCAGCGAGGGCGAGAATCCGAACGCCCTCGCGAGCAGCCACCACACCGGAAGCTCGGTCGCCCATGCGATGCAGGCCATTCCGACCGCCAGGGCCGCATGCCGATTGTCACGAAGGGACTGCATCCCTCCGAGGATCGCGATGAGCCCCCGTTCGGCGCCTGGCCGCCAGTCGCGAGGAAGCGCCGACACCGGCAGGTGATGGGACAGGTCAGGGGGTGGCCGGCTGCGTGCGACGGCGGCCGCGGCCACGAATGTACCCAGGGCGCCAACCGCCATCATGGCGACAAGAGGGCGCAGGGCCGAGGGAAACTCGGCCGTGAGCGCTGTCGCGCCGAGCAGCACAGCGAAGGCCACCCAGTCGGTAGCGGTCTCAACGATGAACACGCTACTCATGAGTGCGCCTCGTTCGACGTGAAAGCGCCGGCTTGGGATTTCGACGCGGAACACGTCGCCGGCCCGGAAGGGCAAGAGCGCGTTGAGCATGTTTGAAAGCAGGAATACCGGAAGCAACCGCCTCGTGCTCAATTCCGCCTCCTGTGGGAGCAGCAGTCGCCACCGGAACGTGTGCACCACCTTCGAAGCAGTGAAGGCGGCCAGGCCAAGCACGGCGAGCCTGGGTTCGACCTCGCCGAGGAGCGCGGGGACATCGGCGAGGTCGAACCGCCACCAGAGGACCGCGATGGAGACCGCTGGGAGCGCGAGGCGCAACGCAAGAGCTCGCGCTCGAAGCCGGGACGGCCGGCTGGCTCCGCCTCGCGTCACAGCGGCCGTCCCGTTGGAGCGCGTTCGCTCGGCAGCAGCGACGTAATGCGCGCCATCAACTCCTGGGCCAGCTGCTCGCGTCCTCCATCGCCGCCGTCCCGGGACGGGCCGAATGGAGAGGGAGCACCGAAGCGAGCCACGAGCGCCCCATCCGCATCCTCGAACACGGCCACCGGCAGCACGGGGACGCTGCCCGCCGAGAGCGCGGCGACCGCGGCGCCGGCGTTGCGCCAGGCTCGGCCCGGCTGCCGTCCTCCGCTTTCGGCATCTGGCGTCAATCCAACGACGCGAGGATCCGCGGCACGCAACTGCTCGCGGGCGGCCAGCAAGGCATGCGAACGGGCGCCGCTCTCGTGCAACCGCCGCGGCACCACGATCAAACCGTACGCCCTGGCGACCCGGCGGAGCAGCCAGGAGATCAGTCCGTCTGGCGCCGCCAGCCACCCCAGACGGTAGCGGTAGAAGCGATCGGTGATCATCCAGCAGACCGGCGGCTCTTGTTGCCGCACACGCCACACTGCGGCGCTCACGACAAGCGCGGGCCACCAGACCCGCAGGCCGGGGCGTTCGTAGTGATTCATGACCAGGATGACGGGGCCGGATCTCGGGATGTGCCCTTCGCCCTCGCTGCGTGGCGCGGGAGTGATCGCCGCCAGTTCATGCTCGGCGTCGTACGAGAGGCGGCGTGTGCGGCCAAGCGCTTGCGAGAGCAGCCAGCGCCCCACGAAGCCAGGCCTGAACCGGTACGCGATCTCGATGCCCGAGGCGGGTGTCGCACGTGTCACCGGGCGCCGCCCTCGGCCTCCCTCAGCTGGCGACGCCAGCGGTCGGCATCGAAGGGTTGATCTGGTATCGGCGCTTCGCGGCGCAGCTTTCCCAGTGGCGTGACCGGCAGCGGGCGGTCGATCAGACGCACGGCGCCGATGCGCTCATGGGGCGAGAGCGTGGCCGCGCGTGCGGCGATGGCGCTGCGCACGTTTCGCCCTATCTCCTCAGCGCTCCCGCCGCCCTCCCCCGCCAGGCGCGCCGGAAAGACGACCGCCAGCAGGCGCCACTCAGGTGCGACCTCCTCGATGACCCGCACCTGCGCGACCTCCGGAGCGGCCCCGAGGACCGCCTCGATACGCTCCAACTGCACGAGTTCGCCCCGAGGTGTGCTGACCGCCAGCTTGCGCCGCCCGGTGATCCAGACGGCGCCCTGCCGGTCCACACGGCCGAGGTCGCCGGTCCTCAACCAGCCATCGGCCAGCGCTTCGCGCGTCTCGGCGTCGCGGCGGAAGTATCCCAGCATCACGTTTGGCCCCGCGACCAGCAGCTCACCCTCGCCCTCGGGCAACCCGGGCACCGGGTCCACCCGGACGCGGCAGTGGGCAAGCGGCGGGCCGAGGCTCCCGATGCGCGACCAATAGAAGCTCGAGAACCAGAACCGGCGAGCGTCGAAGCGCTGGAACGTGACCACTGGCGACGCCTCGCTGAGCCCGTATCCTTGCATCAACGGCAACCCCAGGGCAAAGGCGCGCTCCTGGGTGGCGGATCGCAGCGCGCTCCCGCCGCTCACCGCGTAGCGAAGGCGTCCGCCAAGCGCCTGGTGCAGCGGGCGGAAGAGTATTCGCCCCAGGTTCGGTCCGCCATGCCTCGCCAGCCACGCATTGGCGCTGATCAGCGCCGCAAGCAAGCGGCGGCGTCGCGGGCCACCGGCCGTCCGTTCGGCCTCGCGCAGGATCAGTTCGTACAACGCGGGGACGCCGAGGAGCAACGTCGGCCGGGTAGCGCGAAGCCTGGCCCGGACATGCGCTACGCGATGCTCCAACTCGATCGGCACCCCGGCCGCGATCGCCGTCAGACAGCCGACCGTCAGCGCGAACGAGTGATATAGCGGCAGGATCAAGAAGATCGAATCGCCGGGACGCAGGGCCGCCGCATCGATCACATCCGCCACGTTCGAGATCAGGTTGCGGTGACTCAGCATCACCCCCTTGGGCTGGCCCATGGTCCCTGCTGTGAATAGCAGCACCGCCAGGCTGTCTGGCTCCCCGGGCGTGTCGGGCACTGACGCCGGGGCCGTACCCGCGTCCTCGATCTCCTCTAATCGGTACTGTGGCAGACCCGAGGGCAACCGGGCGAGGAAGGCGTCGTCGCCCAACGCCGCACTCGGATGGATCTCGTCGATGGCGGCGATGAGCAGCTCATCGGGCAACGCGGGGTCGACAGGTACGGGGATGGCGCCCCGGCGCAGGATCCCGAAGAAACCGGCGATCCACGCGATGGAGTTCACTCCGCCCAGCAGCACAAGGTCGCCGGGGGCGGCGATGAGGGCAACGCGGTCACGGACGCGGGCCGACCAGGCCGCCAGCTCTTCATAGCTGACACGGTCCTCAGGCCCGCCCGGCCCACGGATGCATTCGCGCGCACCGGACCGCGCGGCGGAGCGTTCCAGCAGCGCGGGCAGGGTGCGCGACTGCATCGTCTCCGCGGCCGAGGGTGGCGAAGATGGCAAGGGTGATGTCGCTGCCTTTCCAGCGGGCGTCATCCGGCGCGCTCTCATGAATCCGTGAGGTAACTTCACTCTATCTCCCACGGGCGGTGGCCCCCTCGGACATCGGGACGGACAACACCCGAAGCTACTTCACCGCGGCAGCGCCCTCGCCGCCAGAAGCGTCCGTCCCCCCTCGACAGGACGTTCGGCCCCCTCCCCGGCGGCGGGTGAGAGGCAAACGCCCCTCGGCGCGTACGCCGCGAAGGCGGCATGACCATAACACGCGCAATCGAGCGCCCGGCGGTACAACATCGCGGGATTTTCAGGGAACGCGACGAATCGGAGCGGGCATGATGCGCGGCTACTGGGTCGGGACGTTCCTCATTCCCATGACATGACTTCTAGCCCTCCTTCATGCGATCAGCCACTGGGAGAGTGGTATAAGGGAGTTGCGATGACGTTGGATCGAACAATAGTGAGTGCGGCGCTTGACGTTAATGCTCCAACTCAACAACATGGTAGCAGGCGGTCATGAGCGCCACGTTATGGGAAAGGCTCGGACTGATGCACCTCAAGGACTGGCTGCGGCCCCTGCTCCTCGCGGGCCTCGGTGCGGCCGCTCTCACGCTCAGCGTCGCCTGCGGGGGTGACGACGAGGATGCGCCACCATCGATGGGGTCGACGAACGCCACCGTCCCGTCCGTGGAGGGAGGGAAGACGCAGACCGTCAAGGTCACCATGAAGGACAGCTTCTTCGAACAGAAGGAAATCACCGTCGACAAAGGCGTCGTGACCTTCGAGGTGAAGAACGAAGGCACCGCCATCCACAACATGCACGTCCTCAGCCAGGCCGCCGAGGGCAACGACTACCTGAGCAAGCACATCATCGAGGGCGGCAAGAGCGACAAGTTCACAGCCGCATTCACGAAGAGCGGCACCATCAAGTTCCAGTGCGACTTCCACCTGCCGGACATGGTTGGGACCATCAACGTTAAGTAGCGAGCGTGGGAGCATCGCTTCCCAGCTCCGTGCTTCAAGAAGGGCTGAATCGTGCCGCTGACAGGGCTAGGACTGTTCGGGACATCGACAGCGGTCGCGTGCTCCGGATCGGTCGTAAGCCCGCGCGTCGGCGCTGCTCAGCAACGAAACGAAAGGAAATGACCCATGCACCTCAAGAACTCGCCGCGACCGCTGCTCCTCCTGGGCCTCAGTGTGGCCGTCCTCATGCTCAGCATTGCTTGCGGGGGCAGTGACGACAAGGAAGAAGGCGGCGCAGCCTCGACAATGACATCGACCAAGGCAACGGCAACGCCCTCAGATGAGGGTAAGGCGCAGACAGTGAAGGTCACAATGAAGGACAACTTCTTCGAGCCGAAGGAGATCTCGGTTGACGAGGGTACCGTGACCTTCGAGCTGAAGAATGAAGGCACCGCCATCCACAACATGCACATTCTGAGCAAGGCTGCCGAGGGCAAAGACTACATGAGCAAGACCACCATCGAGGGCGGCGCGAGCGACAAGTTCACAGCGACGTTCACGAAGAGCGGCAGCATCAAATTCCAGTGCGATTTCCACCTGCCCGACATGGTGGGGACCATCACCGTCAAATAGAGACCGCGGGGTGTCGTTTTCCCAAGGTTGTACTTCGAGAGGGGTTGAGCAATGCCACTGACAAGACGAGAGTTGATCCGGGATGGTGCCGTGGGCGCGGCTGCACTTGTGGTCGGCGGCGTCATCGGCAATGCAGTGGGTGGCGATGACGGCGATGAAGATGGGGGCGCAAGCGGGCTGACTGGCGAGGCCCAGAAGGCAGCCGAGGCACGCAAACTGGCGCCGGACGATGTGACGCGGGCCGTCAAGACGTTCGTTGCACCCGGCAACAAGGAAGGGGACGAGTTCTTCCTGTTCTCGTCCGGTGGGCATTCCGGTCAGGTATTCGTGATGGGCGTGCCGTCACTGCGGCTATTGAAGACGATCGGCGTCTTCACACCGGAGCCCTGGCAGGGCCACGGCTACGGCGCGGATTCCTCAAACTCCGTGCTCGCGAGCGGGACTGCCCCCGGGTCGAAGCCGTCATCGCCAGCGGCGGGTCAGCTCACCTGGGGCGACACCCATCACCCGGCACTGAGCGAAACCAACGGCGAATACGACGGCCGCTGGGCATACATTAACGACCGCGCCAATGGACGCATCGCGATGATCGACTTGCGCGACTTCAAGACGAAGCAGATCTACGACGTCCCGAACCTCGACTCATCACATGGCGGGGTGTTCGTCACCCCAAACAGCGAGTACGCCCACATCTCCACGATGACCCCCACGCTCGTAGACCCGAGCCGCGCGGGAAGCGCCCTACAGGACTTCGGCGCCGCGTTCCGAGGGTACTCGACGTTCCTCGCCATCGACCCAAAGAATGGGCGCTTCGACCTGACGAAGAGCTTCCAGATCGAATTGCCGCCGTACACACAGGACCTTGCGGATTCTGGCAAGCTGGTCAGCGACGGCTGGGTGTTCATTAACTCGTACAACTCGGAGCTGGCGGCGGGGGGGAATATGCAGGGCCAGCCGGCCATCGAGGTCGGTGCGTCCAAGGGTGACTTCGACTACTTGCACATCATCAACTGGAAGAAGGCAGAGCAACTCGTCGCCCAGGGTAAGACCAGGACCATCAATGGGATGCGAGTGATCCCATTGGACGTGGCCGCAGCCGAAGGCGTGCTGTTCCTCGCGCCGGAACCGCGCAGCCCCCACGGCGTCGATGTGGCGCCAAATGGCAACTACCTCGTCGTTGGCGGCAAGCTCGATCCGCACGTGACAATCTACGGCTTCGACAAGATCCAGGCGGCCATCGCGGCGAAGGACTTCGAGAAGACTGACCCGTATGGCATCCCGGTGTTGCGTTTCGATTCCGTTGTCGCGGGTCGGGTGGAGGTGGGCGCGGGCCCGCTGCACACGCAATTCGACGAACTCGGGCACGGGTACACGAGCCTGTTCGTAGAGAGCGCTGTCGCGAAATTCACCCTCGGCGACCCGTACTTCAAAGGGGAGCAGGCGTTCCAGCTCGTCGACAAAATCGAGGTGAACTACAACATCGGGCACTTGGTGACGATGGAAGGCGACACGGTCAAGCCGTCCGGGAAGTACATGGTGGCGCTGAACAAGTGGTCTATCGATCGTTTTCCCACGGTCGGGACGCTAAAGCCACAAAATTTCCAGCTCCTGGATCTTAGCACCGAGAAGATGAGCCTGCTGTCCGACACGCCGATCGGAATGGGAGAGCCGCACTATGTGCAGGCCATCCGTGCTGACCGCATCAAAGCCTGGGAAGTGTACCCTGTCGGCACCAACCCGCTCACGATGGAGCGCGACCCAAACGCGGTTGAGACAGGTAAGGAGCGCGTCGAGCGCAAAGGTAACACGCTCGAAGTGTGGGGGACGGTCAAGCGCAGCCACTTCAAGCCTGACCAAGTCACCGCTCAGCGGGGAGATAAGGTCGTTCTTCACCTGACAAATGTGGAGACGACGCCTGACGCGACCCACGGATTCGCGATCCCTCGTTACAACATCAACGCGAGCCTCGATCCGGGCGAGGCGGTGACGATCGAGTTCACCGCCGACCAGCCCGGAGCGTTCGCTTTCTACTGCACGGAGTTCTGCTCTGCACTCCACCTGGAGATGCAGGGTTGGCTGATTGTGACGGCGTAGGGAGTGAAGTGTTGTGTGGGCGGGTCAGTGCCCGCCCACACAACCGAGGGATACCTGTGATGATTACTCGCCGGCGTTTTCTCATTCTGTTGGGTAGCGGTGTCGCCGCTGCCGGAGGAATCGCAGCCGGCATCGCGGCGTTGCCGGGGGAGGAAGCAAGTGCCTTCCCGGAAATTGTGTACGGCGAAGAGCGCTGCGCCTTCTGCGGTATGCAGATCGATGACCCGCGCTTCGCGGCAGCGTGGCGGACCGCACAGGGCACTGAACGACACTTCGATGACATCGGGTGCATGGTGGCCACGTACAGGCGCGACCGCCCGGATGGCGACACTCGGTTCTTCGTCCACGACTACCGCAACGAGGCATGGCTGGACGGGACTGTAGCGAGCTACCTCGTCTCGCCCGAGATCAAGACGCCCATGTCATGGGCAGTCCTGGCGGTCCCTGACGAAGATGCCGCCCGGGCTCTCCCCGTCTACGCCTCGGGCACGATACACGCCTGGAATTCATTGCTTGAACACCTCGAAAAGAAGAGTTGAGATGTCAACCATCACCATCCCTGCACTACCGTCGTCAGCAAGTCTGCTCCAGCGCGTCCGCGAGCAGGGAATCTGGCTCATGTGCAGCCTGACGGCTGCGGCACTGCTCGCGGTGGCCGCGTTCCTGCCGCTCTGGGGGATGACCTTTCAGGCGCCGCAGTACCCGCAGGGCCTCCAACTCACCGCCTACGGCACAAAGCTAGAGGGTGATTTGGAGGAAGTGAACATGCTCAACCATTACGTGGGCGTGGCCCCCGTAGAGCCGGACGATATTCGCGAGCTCGAACTGTTCCCTTACACGATAGTCGCCCTCTTGGCGGTGGTCGTGTTCGGGGGCCTGTTTGCGCGCAGCCGGTTGCTCCGCGCGGCTGCGGCCGCGTCAGTGTGGCTCTTCATACTTGGCTTCCTCCTGGACATTCAGTGGTGGCTCTACCGTGCCGGACACGACCTGAACCCGGAGGCGCCGATCCGCGTCGATGAGTTCACTGCGCGCGTATTCGGGACGACCAAGGTGGTGAACTTCTACAGCGACGCCGCCGCCGGGCCGGGACTGTGGTTGATACTGTCGGCCGCGGTGCTGTTGACGGCCGGCCCGGCGGTGATGCGTTTCCTGTACGCTAGCTGGCAGAACACCGGCGGACCCGATCGGTCTGCTCAGCGCGCGCCAGGCATTGGCCGTTGAGCGAAAAGCCAACGGAAGGGCATGCGGTGGCGTTGCTGCATATGGCCACCAGACGCTCGGCTATGTACACGCTCGCACTCGCCGCCGCCGTCAGTGTGGTAGGTGTCCTGTTTGTGGGGGTGCAGCCAGCCGGCACCGCTTCCGAGCCCATCGGCGAGCTCATCCGGCGCGCGCAACCGGGCGACACCGTGGTCGTGCCCCGCGGTACCTACCGCGAGCAAGTCGTCGTCGACAAGCCGCTGACCCTGATTGGCGAAGGTGTGCCGGTAATCGACGGTGGACGAAAAGGCGATGTTGTGGTGATCGCGGCGGAGAACGTCACGTTGCGCGGTTTTGTCGTCCAGGCGTCCGCGCGGGACGTTTCGGGCGAACCAGCCGGGATTCGCGTCCGCGGGAACGGGGCGACGATCGCGGATAACCGTGTACGGGATGTCCTGTACGGGATCGTGCTGGAGGGCAGCAACAGCCACCGCATCGTCAACAACCAGGTGTCCAGCATCGAGGAGTTCAGCGCGGAGCGCCGGGGACATGGGCTGTACCTGTGGTACACAGACGGCAATCTGCTGGAGGGAAACACCGTCGAGAAGGTAAAGGACGGCATCTTCCTCGGATTCGCCACCCATACGCGGGCCGTCGGGAATCACCTGTCCGGCATGCGCTATGGGATGCACTACATGTACGCAGACCACAATGAATTCGAGCAGAACGTCTTCCGTGACAGCGTGGCTGGCGCCTCGATCATGTTTTCGAGAGATATCCGGCTCCGCGGCAACGAGTTCGCCTACAACCAGTCCGCTGCGTCCGGGTATGGCCTCTTGTTTAAGGACGTGGACGATGTCGAGATGGTGGACAACCGCATCCACCACAACCGCCTCGGCATCACGATGGAGGGGACGCCCAATAGGCCAGATGCCTTCGTGACGCTCCGGAACAACTTCATCGGCTTCAACCAGATCGCGATCGAGCTCGCCAGCACGACCCGGGCGACGTTCACCCAGAACAGCTTCGTCGGGAACATCGAACAGGTGAAGGCGTCGGGCGGTAGTCTGAGCCATAACACGTGGGCCCTCGACGGGCAGGGAAACTACTGGGACGAGTACCAGGGATACGATGCCAACGGCGACGGGGTCGGCGATATCCCGTACCGCTACGAGGACGTCTTTGGAGAGCTCGTGCGGCGCAATGAAGCGGTCCGCGCCTATTCGTATACCCCGGCGAGGGCGGCGCTGGACCTCGCCGCCAGCTGGTTCCCGGCGTTCCGGCCCGACCCGAACGTCGTCGACCCCAGCCCATTGATGTCGCCGCTGGCCACCCTTGACGCGGATACCACCTCCAGGGGGCGGATTACCGGACTGGCCGTGGCGCTCGTACTCACCGGAATCCCCTTGCTCGTGATGTTCGCGCCCAGCCGAAGGCGCGGCGCCAAGTGGTAGCGATGTTGAGCACCGCCGGGTTGACGAAACGGTACGGCGGCACGGCAGCCTTGAGCGACATCTCGTTCGATCTGGAGCGCGGCAAGGTGCTGGCCGTCATCGGGGGAAACGGAGCAGGCAAGACAACGCTCATCAAGTGCGTCCTCGGTCTCGTACGCTATGAAGGTCGAGTCCTGGTCGACGGACTCGATATCGCGCGGAAGGGCCCGCGGGCCAGGCGCTCGATCGGGTACGTCCCACAGAGCCCGGCGCTGCATCCCGACCTCACCGTCCGCGAGACCGCGATCTTCTATGCGGACATGAAACGTGTGGCGCATGACCGTGCACGCGCGCTGGTGGAGTCGGTCGGGCTCGGTGAGCAGGCCGAGAAGCGGGTGGATGCGCTCTCCGGCGGCATGCGGCAGCGGCTGACACTTGCCATCGCACTACTGGCGGACCCCGCACTGCTGCTGCTCGACGAGCCTGGCGCGGGGCTCGACATCTCGGCGCGTCTGGAGCTCCGCCACCTGGTGCAGCAGCAGCGCGCGCTGGGCAAAGCGATTCTGCTCGCTACGCACTGGATTGAAGACGTCCCGTACATCGCCGACCAGGTGCTCGTGCTCGACCATGGCCAGATGCGCTCCTTTGGACCCGCATCCGCCCTGGCGGAATCCGCCGCCGGCGCACGGCTGTACCTTCGGCTCAACGGTCACAGCCCCGAGGCCGTGTCGCTGGTCGGCCAGGTAGTGCCCAACGCTGCCGTCGACCGCAACGACGACTGGCTGGTAGTGACGTGTACAGCCTCGCAGAAAGCGCATGTCGTCGAGGTGCTCATTGGGGCCGGGATCTCAATCCTCGATCTCCGCGTCGAAGAGGCCACAGCCGTGAGCTTCCTCCCGCAGCGGGAGCGCGAGGGGATCAGGCTGTGAACAGCGTCACCGTCATCCTCCGGAAAGAACTGCGAGACGCCACCCGCGGCCGCTGGCTGATCGGTTTCGCTATCACCTTCGCGGCCATGGCCCTTGCGCTGTCGGCCGCACAGGGCGAAAGCGATGCGCTTGGCAGTCAGGGCTTTACCCGCACGACAGCCGGCCTCGTGAATCTGGTGATCCTGCTGGTGCCGCTGCTTGCCCTGGTCGTCGGCGCCGGTGCGGTCGCGGGTGAGCGCGAGCGTGGCACACTCGCGACGCTCCTCTCGCAGCCCGCATCCCCCATGCAGGTGTTGCTCGGCAAATACCTCGGGCTGACGCTTGCGGTCTGGCTGGCCATCGCGCTCGGGTTCGGCGCGGCGGGGCTGCTGATGGCGCTGGTGAACCCGCTCACGGACATCGGGCACTACCTGCAGTTCGTGGTCCTGGCGGCCGGGCTCGCGGCTACGATGCTGAGCATCGGCCTCTTGATTTCGGTGTTGAGCGACACGCGGATGAAGGCCCTCGCGTTCGCGATTGTGACATGGTTTCTCCTCGCGATGCTCTATGACCTCGGCGCCATTGCCCTGGCGCTCACGGTCTCGTCCTCGGGCAGCACGTTGCTGCTGGCGGCGCTGGCGAATCCCGTCGAAAGCGCGCGTATCCTCGCGGTCGTTGGACTGGAGCCCGATCTTCGGGTGCTCGGGCCCATGGGTGCGTATCTCGTGAATGAGATAGGCACCGGTACCTCCGTGGCGCTGCTGCTCGCCGCGCTGGGGTGCTGGACGATCTTGCCATTGGCGATTGCCGCACGCATCTTCGGGACGCAGGA